>JAGADO010000012.1 GCA_017613535.1 Clostridia bacterium
AATTGCATTGTCCATTCCATAACCTCCTGTTCGTTATTTTATGGCAATACAATAATACATGATGTTATGGGGATATTAAAGAGGCTTCGGCCTCTTTTCTTTTTTCCTTTGGCTCTTGCCAACTAAAATTATACACAGTGTGGGTTTACTTCGCAACAGACGAGAAAAAGTGACTTTCATTCCCATTAATTATAATAATTTTAAGCCGGATCCTGCGCGGTCAATCCACTACCGAGCCGAGTTCTTTCAAACGCGAGCGGATCAGAGCAACGTCAACGGAGTGCGTGCCGGTACCTGTTTTGCGAGCGATCGCCATTGCGACCCCTGCGGCCTGCCCCAGGCAGGCACAAATAGGCATGATGCGCACGGCTGAATGAGCCTCGTGCGTTGCCGACAGACAGCGGCCGGCCACCAGCAGGTTATCGTACTCTTTCGGAAGCAGCGAACGGTACGGAATCCTGTAGTATTCACCGCCGTTAAAGTAGTACAGCGTCGTGCCTGTACCCTCCGGATTATGAATATCGATCTCGTAATTACCCACAGCGATCGTATCCTCGAAATCCGTCATATTTTTGATCTCATCAGCCGTCAGCACGTGCTCTCCCCTGAGCTTGCGGCTTTCACGCACACCGATGTGGCTTGCGACCGCGATAAGCTCGGCATCCCTGCACGCCCCGGAATTTTCCTTCAGGAAACGGAACATCTCGTATACCTGCCTGCGCCCCTCCATCTCCGCATCGGAAATAGAGAACGCATCGGTAGGGTCATGCTTTATCACACGCGTCGTATTGAGGTGCAGAACGTTTTTACCAAGTCCGGTGAACACCAGTATGTTCTCGCGCGGATTTCGGAGTTTTCCCTCTTTTCTTAACCGGTCGTACAAAGCGTTCAGCGCAGGTTTTTCTTTCAGGAAAAGGTCAATATCCACGTTCCCCAGGCGGAAACAGGTGGTCAACGGCTGGCAGAGATTGTCCGTCTCACGCCCCAGCTGGTAATCGCAGCCCGCAAGATACATCAGTTCACCGTCACCGGAGGCGTCAATATAATTGTCCGCCTCGAATGTCTGAACGCCGGATTTTGTTGCAGCCGAAACGCTTACGATCTTCCGCCCTTCGCTCATGACTTCAAACACTGTCGTATGAAACAGCACCTGAACGCCCGTCTCTGTCACCATATCATCAAATACGAATTTGTAGAATTCCCACGATTTTTCACCGTATTTTTCGAACCGTTCGCGCATTTCGGTGAATATTCCGCCGCAAAGTATCCGTCTTTCACTGTCCTTGGTGAAATACAGCATAAAGGGATAAACGAGACTGAAACTCATTGCCCCGCCAAGCTGCCCGGTCCTTTCGATGAGCAGTACAGATGATCCTTCTCTCGCGGCACTGACCGCAGCAGCGATTCCGGCGATTCCTCCGCCTACAACTATGAGATCGTATTTTTTCATAATATGTCCTTATTACGGCAGACTGCCATACGACGGCAGTGCCTCACGATTCTTTCTTCCAGTTCGCGGGATAGCCGCTCTTCCATCTTCTGAGAACGGCTTTCAGTGGCTCGTCAAGGTAAGAGATCGCCTTGACTTTGATCCATTCCGGTATACCGTAAGCCGCCTCCGCAATGCTGCCGGTTATTGCAGCCAGAGTATCGCTGTCCCCGCCGAGAGATATCGCGTTCCGGATCGCATCCTCAAAATCGGTGCTCTCGAGGAAAGCGATTATTGCCTGCGGAACCGTCTCCTGGCACGTCTCGTTAAATCGGTAAGTCGGACGGATCTCGTCAAGCGTCCTTGACAGATCATACCCGTATTTCCCTTCTACGTGATTCCTGATCCGCCGTTTGCATTCATCGGGATCATCGCTGATCGGCTTTTCGTAATCTCCGTGATGGCCGCCGAAATAAAAACGGCACAGAAATATCGCGTCCGTGGTGGCCATAGCGCCTTTTATGCCTTCCGGATGGTTATGAGTCACCTCGGCGGATAATCTGGCCCTTGCGCTTCCTACAGAAGGCCACATTCCCGTTCTGGCGCTAAAGCCGCAGTCCATCATCCAGGCGCAGGGAGAAACGCGCATTGCAGAGCCGTTTCCGAAACTGTTGTACGGGTCGCGGTCATCCGAGAAGATCCATCCTCCAAACCTTCCGCCATATCCTGCGTCCGGATACATTCTGCCGTATTTCTTCATTGCGTCAATGAAGTCATCCCGTTCTCCTCCGTTCATTATCGCCTCGGCAATGGCGCAGGTCATAACCGTGTCATCCGTAAAAAAGCAGTCATCCCTGAACAGCGGGAAATCTTTCGTTTTTATATTATGCCACTCGTAAACCGAGCCAACTATGTCACCAACTATCGCTCCAAGCATTTTTCATCCTCCGTTCGATTTAATAATTTCAGTTTTTCATATAATACATCAGATTCAGGCAATCCGGTGCGTCCTCGTCTATGTAGCCGGTGTCAACAAATCCGGCTTTTTCATAGACCCGGAGCGCGGCGGCATCGTTCTTTTTCACGCAGACTTCCACGCAGTCATATTTGTGTTCTGTTTCGAGTTCGGACAATATCATGCGCAGCGCCGCCGTACCATAGCCCTGCCCCTGATATTGAGCGCCGATCATGAATTGCTGCAGATCATAGCATGCGGGTTCCTCGTCCAGATCCCTGACCAGAGCGACGCCGACGACAGCCTCCCCATTGCTGATCCCGATAACCCTTGCCCGATCGTTCCGGTATACATATCCTCTCGCGAGAATGCCCAGCGGGCTGTCCAGAAATGCTTCCTGGCTCTTGCTGACTGCAAGCTTCCGCACTTCCATCCAGTTTTGCTTGTTTATTTCTATTAGTTTAAGCATTTTTGAGCTCCTTTACTGCAGCACCGATACCGGATTATCCGTACCATATCCTTTTTGCATCATAGCACTTTTTTGCTGAGGCTTTCAATGCTTATATTTCCATATACCGTTCTTACCCCGCTCAGATCGTGACTGTAGCCGCACCCGGTCAAAAATGGTATAATTTTATATGTGGTCCTGTCAGCAAATCGAAAAGCAACACACTATATGGGTGAAAGGAGGCGAAGCAATGCAAGCCACGAATGAAATCAGAGACCGATCAATCGCAGAATTCTATGAAAACTATATGGAGCAGCTCTTTTACTTCTGTCTGAAAAAGACCGGCAGCAACGAAGAAGCAGAAGATCTGTCACAGGATATCGCGTATCAGATCATTGCAGCATTAAATAAAGGCACCGTACCGCAAAACTATCCAGCATGGGTCTGGCAGATCGCGCGCAACCGGTACTCTGTATGGGCCGCCAATAAGCATATCCGGAGAGAATTTATAAGCGACTCCGATATAAGCGATTACGAGATCGAGGACGAAGACGGAAATATACTTGACGGGATGATACAGACAGAGCAGCTGGCTCTGCTCCGGCGCGAGCTGGCGTTCATCAAGCGTGATTACCGCGATATCGTCGTTGCCTATTACATCGATGACACAAATATTCGTGATATTGCCGCATCGCTCTCCCTCTCGGTCAGCGCAGTCCAGCAGAGGCTTCACCGCGCAAGAAAAATGCTGAAAGAAGGAATGGAAATGTCAAGAGAATTTGGAAAAAGAAGTTATGACCCGGAGAATATCACTTTTGCCGCGTCGGGAGACCAGCCCAGCGGCCTGCCGTGGAAAGCCGTGGACAGAAAGATTCCGGTCAACATCCTGCTCCAGGCGAGTAACAACCCGTCTACCGTTGAAGAGCTTTCGATGGAACTCGGTATCGCCCTCCCCTACATGGAGGAAGAAGTTGAGCTCCTTCACCGCGCCACGCTGCTCGAAAAGCAGGGCGACAAATACGTAACGAATTTCTTTATAATGGACAAAGACTGCCGCATTGCCGACTATAACGCGATGCGTGAGAATTCGAAAGAACGCAGCAGACTCATCAACGAATTTATTGACGACACGCTGCCTGAGATCCGGGCACTGGGCATCGCCGGAGATCATATTGACGACAATGCGATCCGCTGGTGGCTGGTCCCGTATCTGATCGACCGCCTGATTGAGAAGTCCGTCAAAGGCCAGTCGATCTACGAGCCGCCGATGCGCGCCAACGGGGAATCCTGGGGTTTCGTAGGCTACGAGCTCACTGAAATGCCCGAAAACACTGTCATGGGGCACAACGGCCGCGGCAACCGCACCAATATGTTCTGGACGTACAAATACGGCGGTGACCTTAATATGTGGGATCAATGCGGCGAACCGGAGTACGAGGACGTTATGCTAATGTGCGACTGCATAAAGAATCAGCGCCGAATCGATTCGTTCACAAACACCGAAACGGGAGTCTGGAAAAGGATCGACGGCAGATACGCGCACGCGGCGGAAGACGGAAGCGTTGTGCCCGACATCCTGGTGCTGAAGGCCAAAGATATCGAACGGATCAATGAACTTTTCGCCGCGCACAGGAATTACAACGCACTGATAAACGAATTCAAGGAGCTTTATTTCAAACTGGAAGAGATACTCAAGCAGCGCAACCACGAGGTCCTGCATAAGAATATGGGCTACAACGTCAGAATGGAGCTTTACTCGACCCGCATGATGGCAGTACTCGATCTGCTCGGCGATGGCGTGCTTAAACTGCCCGAAGACCCGTCGAAATCGTCGTTTGGTATGGTCATCATACTCAGTTGAGATTTTCGTACCCGACCAGCGCTTCGAACAAAGTGTTTGCGTACAGGCGTGCCCAGAAGTCGTTCGGGTGATTTATGTTGTTGCCCGAGAAGTCCTCGAATTTGATATGTTCGAGCACTGAAGCGGTCATCGAAGTGATCCCGCACACGGCGCAGGGCACGCCTTCGTTTCTCAGTTTCTCAGACAGTTCAACTAAATATGGTTCCTGAAGCGCGTCGTTCCCTGCCCAGTTGGAACCCGGTCTGTTAAGGAGCGTCGACATGATGACAAATTCCGCGTCCGGGGCAATTTCACGGACCTTGTTAATGATCTGTTCGTCGTTGTCCGCCGTCGCCTGCGGTGAAAGGCCGCCGTCATTGCCGCCGAGGTCGACAATGAACAGATCGCAGCCGTGTTTCTCGATAAACGGTTTCGCGTGCTTGTCGAAGTTGCTGACACCGTCGCGCGTCGTCCAGCCGCCAACGCTGGTGTTTATGTAGGTTATTGTCCCCCTGTCGCCCGCGATATAATCCTTCCTTGGAACGGGTCCCGTGCCGGACAGCTTTACTTTCTCATAATGGACCGTGTATCCGAAGATGTCCGCCAGCGCGTTCGTGACAAGGAGCGCGTAAGAGTATTGATTCGGAGAATAACCGTACGCAAACGATGAAGCGGCGCCGTACGTGCAGCTGTCGCCGTAGAACAGGATCGTCACGTCTTCCCCGGCCGTGAGTTTGGCATACAGTTTCTCGTAAATACCTGCATAGCATTTCTGTTTATAGCCGTTCCAGGTGTCAGAATGAGTGTATTCCACGTTCACCTGATAATTGGTCATCACCGTGCCCTCGCCCCAGTAAACCGACTTTCGTTCGCCGTCAACGTTGACCACTAGCGTCCCGTCTCCGGCATAATATTTTTTACTCGTGATACAAGGAATCTTGCTGTCTTCGGTGATCCTCAGCTTGCCGTCAACGACCTCATAATCGCTGCCTTCGGTGTACGTTTTTTTACCGCTATATGACGTGACAGAAATGACCTTATCGATCTTATACAGCAGTTCTTTCATGTCGCCTTTATCGATAAACATAACTGTCTCGTTTTTAACGTACCCGCCCGAAAACACGTTCTGCAGCTCCCAGGTAAGGTCCTCGGCCTTATAATTCAACGGTCTGTAACTATACATATCATTCGTAGCCTCCGCCGGTTCTATAATGTCTGTGCTGGTGTCATTGCCGGTATTCGTATTTGAACCAGTGTTTGTGCCTGAAGCACACGAAGCAAATCCGAGAACTGTTGCAAGGACTGTCAGAATTGTCACTGTTTTAATGATCTTACTCATAATTTCCTCCAAAATGAACGACGTTTCGGTATATAAAACGCTTCAGCCGTCAGAACGGCCAGAAAATATTGTTGTTTTTATTCGCTGCCGGGCGGTAAGCGTACGCAAACGGCGCGCTCTCATAACTGACCGGCTCGAAAGTAGGCTGGTGTGAAACGATGCGATTATCCGAACCGTGGTCGTAGCGCAGCGCCATGCCGTCGCTCACATCGGATGCCAGCATAAATACGTGCTGCGGCACGCCGGCGGAGTCGGGGCGGACAAATATGATGTCCCCCGGCTGAAGTTCGTCAATTTCAGTGATCTTTTTAAAGCCTTTTTCCTGGCACCATTTGGACAGATTTGACACGACACACCCCTGCACCAGCGGCTGATCGGTAAAGCCGGCGCGGTAAAGGATCCAGTCTACCAGCCTGTCGCAGCTTGTGCGGAGAGGACGGTGGTTGATCCCGGGGTTGGTGCAGGAATCACCGTATTTGAAATCGTGCGTACGGGCGTATTCCGTTATATAGTGCCCTTCGCGCAGAAGATTGCACTGAAGCAGATCGCCGTACGGCAGATAAACGATCTTACCGCTTTCGTTGGCAACGCGATATCCGTACTCTTTCATGCTGTCGCACGCGGCGACTGCATCTTTAAGAGACGAATAAGCCGGGCCGTCAACGTTTCCATCGGGCTCGGCAAGGCGGTCTTCGTACAGGCAGACATAAAAACCTTTGGCGACCGCTACCGCCGGGGCCGCTGCGCCTTTATCAGCGGCAATATATTTTTCCGCTTCTGTCCGGTTTTTGCAGAATGCGATCGCCTGCAGCAGAAATTCGTCGCCTTCCTCGACGTAATTCGTATAATCAAGGCGGAAACTGTCATTGAACGATTTCTCCCAGCCGGCAGTGTGATCGTCCGCCTCAAAAATCAGATACTGCGTTGTCCGCTCGCCGAAAAACTCGGAATCGCCTCCGTACTTCTGAATGAGCGAATAACCGGGACGGGCGTCCCAGCCGTCCCCGGTAGCATAAAACATCTCGAACGCACCGCCCCACTCGGCCCGGATCTTGAGCACGATCACTTTTCTGCGCTCGGGGCTGAACGGAACGTGCGTACTGCCTTTCGCCTGCGCGTGGTAGCCTGCAGCTTTATACATACTGCTTATGTTCCAGTATACAGACGGATCACGGGACCCGGCGGTGGCAACAAATTTCACTCCGTCCTCGCACAGTTCAGGTACTGCGTCGAAGCCGGGCGAAAACGATGCTTCGAACAGAGTGCTATCGAATGATGCGAGGTCAATTCGTGTCGGATCGGCGATCAGTTCCGTGCCTCCGTCGGCGTCATATCCGGTCTCTTCACGTCCGGCACACGCTGAAGCGCATAATGCTATCGTCAAAATTCCCAGTACAAGTATCAGCAATCGTTTCGCCATAGCATATTCCGTCCCCGTTCGCTCTGCTCAGTCAGTCCCCGTTTGCTCTGCTCAGTCAGTTTATGAGGCAATTATAGCAAATCGACGGAGGATTGCCAAGCGTTTGAAGGCAGCACCGTATTTTGGCCCGCCATCATCCTCCTTCCAATGTATCCCAAATTTCGATATATGAAAAAAGGGATACAGCCAACTTCTTTTGCTGTATCCGGAATTTCAAAATCGATGAAAAAAAACAATCCCTGATTATTACGGAAGCAGGAAAAAGGCACGCGCGCTCTTACCCTGCAGTTATCTGGACCAGCGCACATCCCGGTATCAGGACCGAGAGCGGCGAATCAGCTGCTGTCGCATCAGATGGATCAGCAGCCGCTGCAGCAGAAGAATACAGCTCGATATTGCCCGCAGACAGCGTCGCCTCATCCTTGAGGCTGAGCGTATTGGCGCAGATGACCTTCACCGATACCTCCCCGTTAAAGCCCTGTGCGCGCACGGCAGAAAGATCAAGCAGAAGCGATTCATTGCCGAGATTAACGACCGAAACGACCAATTTATTGTCCGCGACCGTAGTAAGCACCGAAACGTTGTCCGGGCCGGCACTCAGCCGAGACTCCGCGATATTGCCTCCGATATGCGCCTTAAGCAGTTTGTACGCGTACCCTGAACCTGAAAGTTCCCGTGAGCTTCCCGACGACACGATCATCCCCTCAAACGGGTGGAAGAAGCTGGCGGCGGTCAAAGGATATTCAGCGACGGTACGAAGCATTGACAATAGATACGCGCTGTCTCCCAGGAACATCATCGTGCTTGGCGCCATGCTGAAGCCCCAGTTCCACTCGTCCAGGTACAGTCCGGCGCCGTCAATTATCTCCGGATCCGCCGTGTTCAGCACCCCCGCATTGTTCAGCACCCCCGCCATACTTTTTATGACCGGCAGCGGCGACGAAACGAACCCCGCGCAGGTGGTCTTCAGGAACTCCCCTGCCTTGTACCGGTCCGTGAAATCAACGACCTGACCGTAATAATTGTGCACGGAAACAAAATCGTACTTCGTACCCAGCTCCGCCAGCTTTCCGAAATACGAACCGGTCCACCGGACAAATTCCGGGGCATTGTCGCACGCTCCGACCACGACCCGGATATCGCTCTGCTCATTCCTCATGGCGGTAATGAATTTGTCAGTCACGTCAGCGGCCAGGACCGGGTCCGAGGCAAGCGAACCGCCGAAAAAGTAGATCTCATTGCCGATGAACCAGGCGGAAACGTCGTGCGAATTGTCCTTGCAGTATCTGACCAGTTCTGCGGCGTCCTTTTCGTTCCCGCGGACCAGCGAGACCGTGAGTTCCGCCTTCGCTCCCACCTCTTCGCACAGGCAGAAAAACTCCTCCAGCCCGAGATCGAGGGGATCCTGGTCATACGTGGACGTATACAAAAAGCTGCTCATGCCTGTATACCCGGGTTCATCCGCTTCCATCGGCCTGCGGTACGCTGCAGGTTTGATGCTCTCTTTCCAGTCGAAGCGGTCGGCACAGCAGCCGCCGGGATATCGGAGCGTTACGGGGCCAAGTGCTTTCAGCGCTGCGACGGCGTCAATATTCATGCCGTGGAAATTTGCCGCGGGCAATATCGATGCTTCGAACACTTCTACGCAGCCCCCGTCGCAGCGGACGGACAACGCACCGCTTCCGCCTTCCGCCATTGCCCGGAAACTGAGTTTGTGCGCCTCCGCCTCTGTCCCGGAACCGAATTCACCTATCTTTTCCTCGCCGATATAAACGGATACACTGCCGCTCCCCTCTCGGGCCGCGGTCCAGAGTTCAAGCTCGTACTCCGTCCCCTTGTCCAGCGCAAGTATATCGCTGTACACCAGCTGCCCGCCCTTTTCGAGAACGACATAATTACTACCGCAGATACTGTGATCCCGGTCGTCCGTAACCGTGCGTCCGCCGGAAACCGTCCAGCCCTCTGGCACGTCACCCTGCCGAAGCGCAAAGAACTTTCTATTGTTCAGCAGCTGCGCAGAAAGGCCTCCGTACCAGCAGGAACGGGTGATCTCCATATTCATGCCGTACAGCGCTTCCGGCACCACCGTACCGGTCTTAGCCGAGATTTCCAGCGACGCGTTGACCGCCAGCGCGTCGGAATATACCGTTAGTTCGGCGCGGAATTTCGTGCCCGACGGCAGAGAGGCGGTAAGCATATTTTCACCTGCGGCGACAGCACTGCGTGCAGACGTGAGGTCAGCATACTGCGACCCCGAGTCTCTGGAATACCGCCCCGCCTCCGTACCGTTGATATAAAACACTATCTCCTGCCCTTTTCTGACCTGAGACGTGTTCGTAAAATGTAAGCATATACCGCGGACGTCGCTCCCGGGGACAGGCGATTCGAACCGCACCCCGTCTTTCAGCGCTCCGCTGTCAAACTCAAATACAGGATATTCGTTCATATTATTCACAGCCAATACCGGGCTTGCCGGTGCTTTCGACGGATAGGTCATATCGGCGGGGTCAATGCCGGCCGGAACTAATGCTGACGGTGCGGGACTCGCGCTGACGTCCGGATCTCCCGGGCCGTTTTTCACACACCCTGGGACAGACGCTAATATTACCGCCGATATCACCAAAGCCAGAACCGTCAAAATCAATCGTTTCCCGCGCATTTCGCATTCTCCGCGCTCATCCGCTTATTTCTTCTTTTTCCCCAGTTTCACCGCAAGAACGACGACCGCAGCCACCAGCACCGCGGCACCGGCGATAATTCCGATGATCAGCCCGGTGTTCTTTTTCCCGTCAGTCTTATCCTTATTATCCGTACCGCTGCCGTCAGTTTTAGAAGGCTCTGTAGCCGCTTCGGTCGCAGGCGCGTCTGTGGCAGGAGCCGCAGTAACGTTTTCCGTTGGCTGCTCAGTCGGCTGTGCAGGCTCGTCTGTTGCCGCTCCGCCCTCAGGTGTAGGCGTTGCAGGCGCCGCCTCGTAGAACGTGTACATACCTACGTTGTTAGCGGGCCACGCAGGGCTTGAAGACGTGAGCACGATCTTAACGGTGCAAAGGCCGGTCACCGTTTTCGAAAATTTGAATTCGTCGTAATTGGCAAGCTCGTAATCCTCAAGCTCCCAGCCGTTGCCGCCCGTACCTTCGCCGCTGCCCATCAGCTCGCCGTTGATGAAAAGATCAAAATCCGTGGTCTCCGCGGCCTGCCCGTACGACATGTACGACATGCTGTCAACGATCTTGTCCCCGAAATCCACCGTGAACGTAAACGTATCTCCGGCGCCGGTATGAATAAAGAACATTCCGTCATACTGAGGCTGCTCCTCCGAAGCGGAATTAACTCCGACCGCGTGATCGGTAATGAACTGATCACTATCCCTGGTGATGGCGCCTTTCTTAAGCAGCACTTTTCTCGCGTTGATGGCGAGGCTGTCTTCCGTCATCACGAAGTCGGGTTCGGTGTCAGTCTGCTGATTCGGGTCGTACGCGGTCGTGTCAAAGAATTCGAAGAAACCGATGTTGTTCGCGGGCCATGCGGGGCTCGAAGACGTCAATTCGATCACGATCGTCTGCAGGCCGCTCAAGGGCGGATTTATTTCAAACGAACCGTTCAGGCAGCTGTTATACCCGTCCCAAATGTCAACCCAGCTGGTGCCGCCCGTCGACTCGCCCGAGCCCAGCTTTACGCCGTTCGCATACACGTCAAATTCTGTAGGATCCGCCGCACCGCCGTAATGCAGATAAGAGAATTTGTCAGCCTTGAAATCACCGAAATCCACCGTGAACGTGAACTTATCACCGGCGCCGGTGTGGAAGAAGAACTGGCCGTTATACTCTTCGCTTTCGGTCTTATTTGTGTCGATCACGACAGCCCCGCGGGTATATTTCGTTGTATCGTACTCGAATGAGCCCTCGATAGCCAGAATCTCGCTGGCTCTGGGGTTAACATATCCGTTTTTCATCACGAAATCTGCCTGTTTCTCGGATTCCGCGCCCAAGCCCGCAAAGTTAAAACTAAAAAGCGACGCCAGGACCGCGGCTATAACCATGATCGCGATAGTTTTTCTCTTCATCTTAAACCCTCCCTGTGGTCCGTCTTTATTCTGACATGTATTTCATTCAGTATTTTAATATTCACTGAACTGTTCAAGTCACACATTCTTTTCGTTTATGTACAGCACGTTGCTCGTGTCATTGTTCTGATGCAGCTTGCAGTATTTGCCCGGGGTCAATCCCGTCGCGGCTTTGAAGGCGCGGATGAAATAATATTCGTTTTTATATCCGATCTTATACGCCACTTCTTTCACGGACAATTGCGTGCAGCAAAGGTAGTATTTCGCTTTTTCTATCCTCCGGGCGTTCAGATCCTGCATCGGTGAGGTGCAGAATATTTTTTTATACAGCCTGAAGAAATACGACTGGCTAACTCCGGCACGTTCCGCTAATTTATTGACGTCCCACTCGAGCCCAGGGTTTTCCATCATATACGTCCGGGTCTGCTTGATCCTCCTGATGACCGCGGCATTGACGTTGATGAATTTAACGTTATTATTGTCCGCCAGATTCAAAGCGATAAAAAGCAGTATGTATTCCAGCCTGTTGTCCATCATCCGGCGCAGTTCCGGAGTTTTGTCCGGGACACGGTACATCTCCGACAGTTCTTTTATTACCCTGCTGATATGCTCTGTACGGTCAGGATAGAGCGGTGTAAGCGGCGCGATCGAACCGATGATATCTGCCTGCGCTTCACCGTCAACGTAAAATTTGATAAAATCGTTTGACCACATGTCGTCTGGATCCATGCTTCTTTTCCTGGGGTTATAGCAGCGTTTGGCTCCGGGCGGAAACAGCATGACCCCGTTCGGTTCGACTTCAAACGATTCTCCGTCTACTTCGGCGATCGTCGGCGAGCGAAACAGCACGAGCGAATACAGACCCGGTTCGTCAAACTGATTTACATAGATCATTTTGCTCGGGTGACTGTAGTTCCATCCTATTTCGAAAAACCTGAACATAAGCGCTCGATCCCTCATCGTCTGACCTTCAGAAGGCCCTCTTTTGTTCGTGACACCGGTTTGAGTAAATTATAACTCTCAAAAAATAAAAAATAATGTCCACAATATATACTTTTCTACACTAAAGTTCGCACAAAAAACGAATTGCATCTATTCAAACCTTTCGCGAAAACCGACAGGCCGGAACAGGTGCAATCCGCTATTTCAGAATCAAGTCAGAACTATCCTGATCCTGCATTTTTATTTGACTTCGATCGTCCAGCGCACCGGTCTTCTGCCAAACCTGTATGTGCGCTCCTCAAATTCAAACATTTGGATCGTAGTCCGGGTAACCTGTTTTTCGGCAAGCTGATAGTACACAGGCAGAGTTCCGTGCATTAAATGCGCGACCTCTCTTCTTTCGCCGTTGTCATAAATAATGTATCCTATGGTTTCTCCGTACATTATATCACCTCCGTCAGACCGATCAGGTTTTTAGCCGCTGTCAAGCTGTTTCTTCGCAGTTAAGCTGCTTCTCCGCAAGTCCTGCGAGGATGTTCTTCCGGCACGTTTCCGCCACCGACCTGAACAGACTATCCGCCGCTTCATTGTCGCCGGCAAGCTTCGCTGCCAGTCCTTTAACGTAATTAACGTATCCAACGGTTATCTTCGACTGGTTCCAGGTCCCGACAGTACGATATTGGCCGGCAGCATCAGCATCTTTCTTCAAAATTGCGTCGAGCAGATGCAGAATAATTGCCCAGCTGTCTAAAGCCTCCTTCTGCTTTTTACCGAAACGCTTCCTTCTTTTTGCAAGTTCATCCTCGAACTGCTTTACCGTCTCCGAAAACGTCTCCTGATCGCCTTTAAAAAAGCATCCGCGTGCTTTATTGAAGAGTCCGCAAAAGCGAAGCTTAGAACTACGGGACGAGATCATCTTTTCCGTGCACTCGAACAACGACAAAAAATCGCCAAGATATAAATAATCTGTCGCTTTATCAAAAAGCTGCCTGTTCCTGAAGCGAATGAACGCTCTGCTCAGGACAAAATGTTTTCGCGGATCACATTCTTCGTCCAGAGCTTTCGCTATCGGTTCCCTTATTTTTTTCATCACAATGGGTGCGAGGATGATAACAAACACCCCGAGCAGGAACAGCAGAACGTCGGGTATGCCCTTGTTAACGATCACCGTTTCATCGTTGACAACTGTTTTACTCGGGCTCCCGAATACATAAATCATAACATACAGAAGAACAATGGCCACGATGAAAAGTAAACTGTTACGCCTCATCCTGACAATTATTTTTCTGTCTTCTATCGTTGTCGGAATATATGTCAAGTCATTCACCCGCCGCTGTCAGCTCATTTAGTTCACTCACACACCGCATCAAAGCATGGATAATACTACGACTTTGATCGTGGCCTCAAATCCCATGTATTTCGCGGTTATCGTCGTCTCGCCTATCCCCTTCGGCGTGATCAGTCCGGCCGATGACACCGATATAATTTCCGGATCCCAGCCTGACAGTTCGACCTCCTGGCTCCAGCCCCGGATGGCCGCCGGAATATCCTTGGAATTAGCGTCAGTGAAGCTGGACTTATTGCCCCAGAGCATCAGATATTCGTTGCGCGCGCTTTTTGCGATGAACGCAGGCTGTTTGCGCTCTTTTTTGAAGTAGAACGTTACTTCTTCGACCTCGGGATAGAACTCGGCAGGCGTCGAATTATCGAGGTAAGCGGGAACGATCGCGAGTTCGCATACGAGTTCCTCATATTTTATGTAGAGCCTCTCGACGCTGTCGGCCAGAAGCTTTACGGTGTGTTTATTTGCGTCAACGCTAAGCTTCGAGCTGTCGTAGATGTATTCGAGCTTCTTGTAGTCGGAACTCTTGAATTCGTATTGTCCGCCCGCCTGCGTGATGCCAATGATCGAAAATTCGTACGATTTTGACTTGCTGGTGACATCGACGTTGCACGATCCGTTGTACGCAGCTCTGATCTGCACTATTTCGGAAGTGTGCTCCTTGTTAACGTTTTTCTGACCGTCCGAAGTGCTCGAGATCACGTTTTCGGTGTGCGTGTAATTATCGGTCCCGACAAATACGATCGGAGTGAGTCTGGTCGGCCAGTTTCCCCAGTCGAAGCCTTTCGGCTGGTACGCATAGCCGATGTATTGCTGCGTGTTGAAAATGTCGATGTGTCCGAGTGCGTCGCCGGTGATGCCCATGTTGTGAATATTCGTCTGGATCAGCGAATCCTTGTTCTGGTGGCTCAGCACCGACTCCTGGCGGAACCAGATGCCGTCAAAGGACGTCAGAATATGCACGAAGCACTTGTCCGAAAACCTCGAAGACGTAGCGACCGCGATGAAGCAGTTGTACGCGTCAACATATTTCACGTCTGCGCTGTCTTCGGCATCGTTGTGTTTATACATAATGCCTCGATACTGCATCGTAGCGGGCCAGTTCGGGTCATTCGCATCTGCGGTGTAGACTCTGGTGTACTCGCCCATCATGTCGTTCCAGGAACTGTATAAGTAGAGCGTGCTTCCGACTACGACCATCGCACCCTCACCGGCGCCCCATTTTACCTTGGGACCGTCGTAAGTGACGATAGGCTTCGGATCGCCGCCACCCCAGCCTGAACCTGTCCATTTTTCAACAAACGCACCCTGCGGCGTCTTACTTCTCGCCACGAATAGGTTATTGTCAACGCCGTCGTGCCATAGGATCGTCGTATACGTCGCGTAGTAGTATTCGCCGATCTTTATAACACCGGGGTCGCACGACCAGTTCCAGTCCTCCGCCGCAGACGTAGGCCTTACCGCACCGGTGTCCCTTGTCCACGTGATACCGCCGTCGTATGAGCGCCTGTACATGCCCCAGTCGATCTCGCCGCCGACTCCCGAGTTGGAGGCCAGCCATGCATCGATCGAGCCGTCTTCGTTGATGATCATCGAAGGTCCGTACCTGTATCCGCCGCCCGGGTAGATCATCCAGCCCTCGTTCGCGCACTTGAAGATCGCCTCGTTTTCCGGAACGTCTTTTTTGATATATGCCGTTTCGAGGACGTAGTTTTCGCCGCGTGAGACGGTGTAGCATTCGCCGTCCTTTTCGATGCACTGGACAATGTTCATCCTCATCGCGTTCGAGACCACCTGCGCGTATTCGGCGTACGTCACGGTCTCGCTGTTCTTTTTAGCGAGGTCAATGTAGTTGGAAAGGCCGGTTTCTGCCGCGAGCTTGGCAACGCCGAATTTGTCCGCATATTTGCGGTATCCGAGAGCGTAAAGTGTGCCTCGCAGCACTTCGCCGTACGTGACCGGTTCGTCAGGCTTGAAATTACCGTCAAGGCATCTTAGCATATAGCCCTGGTTTACCGCGATCTCGGCGTGCTTCATATCGTCCGAAAACTTTTCTATATCGTTATAGTCATTGGCGCAGATGTAGCTTTTCTGCTGCGCGGCAAAGCCCGACCAGTATATGACGTCGTATGCAAATTCCTTCCTTAACACCTGCGCATCCGGAGAAGCAGAAGTGTTTTTGAGAAGCTTTCCGCCCAGAAGTCTGGTGAGGATCGCCGCACCGTCTCCGTCGTCTTCTAGCGGGTTTTCGGAGGTATTCATGCCGCTGAGGTCCTCATCCGGTATTTCGGTTATCGGCTCCTCCGTAACTGTCGGAGCGATCGTTTCCGTTCCCGCTCCGGTCGGCCCGGTCGGTTCTGAATTTCCGGGCGTGCAGCCCGCAAAGCATGTGATGCAGATTACCATCGTCAGGATCAAAGCGGTTATCGATCTGGCAGTCATTTTTAATCTCCATTTCCGGCGCCACGGCGTCTTAAAAACACGTATAATGATAAAATGTGCCTGTGCTTTAATTTTAGCAGTTTTCGCTGCAGACAACAACTCTTTTCTTTTATTCGATTATTTTAAGATGATTTTTCAGCGAGAGGCTTATTCAGCAATCCGAAAGGTGCAGCCGCACTCCCTTTTCACGGAGGGCAATCTGCACTTCTCTGACGTCAGGTCCCGGACCCGAAACAGCGAGCGCTGCAGCAATTCCCGAAGCTTCTCCGGTGACAGCACAAACGGGGATCACGCGGCAGATATCCCAGGCGTCTCCGTCAGCGGAAGCCATGCAGCGGCCGGCAGCCCATAGATTATCAATCTTTTCCGCCCGGAGCGAACCGTACGGGATCTCGTATGCCCCCGGATGACGCCAGTCGCCGATGCAGCCGATACTTGTCTCCTCGCGACGGTGATCGACACAGCTCGCTTCGCACCGGCCGGTGATGCGGCGCGTCATGCGAAGGTCCTGGATCGTTGGCACCGAAAGCAGTTCGACCGGTCCGCCCTCTTTCTCCCCGCGGGCAATAAAATCTTCCATCATGCGTTTGCGCGTCGTGATAAGCACGCGCGAATTCTCCCAGGCATCGAGCCCCGTAATTGCCACGTTGTCAATGACCGGCTCCCCGCATTCGAGTTTATGGAAATTTTCACTGAACTGAACCAGTTTCTGTTCTCCGCCGGAAAGAAAATAATACCAGGAAGAAAGGACGTTGCCCACAGAGTTAACGTGTGTTCCGGCACCCGCTGCTTCTGCGACAATGGCGTTCCCCGATGCGTCCACAACGCTCTTTACGGCGACGGCTGTCCTGCCCTCAATGTTTTCTAAATAAAGATGCGTGATGAGCCGTTCTTTCGTTTCCACGCCGCAGACGGATGTGCCATAAAGGATCTCAACGCCCTCGGAAACAAGCAGCTGTTCCAGATCGATTGCGAACGTCCAGGGGTTATAGCACGCCAGAAAGCGCTGCCTCGTCCGCTCTTCGACCGAACCGCCCCCGAGCCATGCGGAAGGATAGTGCGATTGTGCTCCGCGCTTGATGGAAAGACGCAGCAATTCCTCTGCGATGCCGAACGATACCTGCTTCCCCATACCGTCGCAAAGGGGCAGATAGACTGTCACGAGACCAAGAGTTCCGAGTCCGCCGGGCAGAAATTCTCGCTCGATCAGAAGCGTTTTCCTGCCCTGACGCGCTGCGGCAAGCGCAGCAGCCGCTCCGGCAAAACCGCCTCCTACGACAGCCACGTCCCATCCGGACTGAACAAGTGTTTCCCTCTCCCTTTCCGTGATCAGCACAGTTTCGCTCCTTCGTGTTTTCTCCATTCATCCTATCATTTCGATCATGATAATTCAAGAGCGAAACCGCGCCTGTCAATACGAAATATACAGGTCGTTCAGCGCAGTATTGACTTTTTCGCCATCTGACAGATCAGTATGCGTGATTATCGCGACACCGGGATCGTTCTGCGTGTAATTGAAACCGGCGATATATGCGGCTGCGTTGAGGGGCACGTATAAAATGCCGTCTTTAACGTAAGGCGAAACAGGTATCTGATAAACGTCCCTGCTGCAGCTAACCTCTGTATTGCCCTCTTCGAAAGTGAAAGTTTTATTCTTATACGTAACGGTTGCGGAAGTGCCGGATATATTGACCGACATATCCTTGATAATGCCGAGCGAAGCGGCCGGGACAAACAGGCGATTCTGGTGCATTTCAGGGAGCACCGCCGTATCCGCCGCGTATACAGCAACGATCTTTCCGTCGGACAACGCGTAAGGTCTGCTTGCTGTAAACGAAGCGCCGTCGCTGACAATGGCTTTTACGTTATCGGTGAGTTTCGCTTCTTTTGAAGCCGATCTGTACGCGTAGCTAAAGCGGGCGTTCGGCGCTGCGTCGCCGAGGTCAAGGAACTGCATGATCTCTCCGGTCTCCGTAGAATTGTCAGCCCATTTGAAGTCGAAATCGGCGCCTAAACCGCACGTTTTATCGTCCAGTTTGATCACGACGTGATTCTCGCCGATGAATACTTCACCTTTTCCGATCCGTTCTGTCTCCCACGAATTGTTTTTGAATCTCTCTATCGAGCCGTTATCGCGGTTTATAACGAGGTCGTAGCCGTACCAGCCGGTTCTGCTGTCGCAGTCCGAATTGATGAAAAGATTCATCCAGTTGCCGCCCTCCGGCGCGGTGAGCTTATCCGCACAGACGGCCAGGAAGTACGTGGTGCCGCCTGCCCGCGAGACCTTCGCTGAAACAATATCGTTTCGTCCGCTCTCGTTTTTATAGCTAACCAGACCGCCGTTCCCGAGCGAATCGCGGTGGAGCGTGTCGCCCGCCGTATCGCGGTATTCGGGCCACACGTCTGCCCATTGACCGAGCCCTCCGTCAAGCGATATTTCGTGCTGACCGGCTGCAGCGGGAGCACTCCTGCCACCCTTAAAATAGCGCAGAAATGCGGCCAGCTGATAGTAGTAATTATCGCCGAACCCGCCTTTCATAGGCTCGATGTCGCGGCTGAATTCCGGATTGAAGCAGTCAACGTAAAAGCTTTCGGACCACGAAATATACGTGTTCGCGATCGTCGGATGGCCCGTGCCTTCCCAGCGCCCGGCTGCCCACTCGTTCCATTCGTTGATAAGTACGACGTACGGATCGACCTCGGCGGCGCGCTCCATCTGTTCCGCAAAAAGCAGTCCCTGTCCCGTCGTCTCAAGATTGAACTGGAAATAATCCTTCGTTCCGTCGGGCAGTGTGCCTACTTTAGGCTGTCTGCCGTTTGAGAAACTCCTGCCCGTGCTCGTATTTGCCAGAATACCGGCGGAGATCGAGATCTCCTCGACCGCGTTGTCCTTTTTCGAGTTATAAGAAGCGATCTGAGGCGTCTCGTACATCCACGTCCAGTAATCCTTCCCGTCTTTTATATTTTCACGGAGCGCCCAGCAGCGACGCCAGGTGAAATTCTCGTCGGCGATCTGTCTGGATTCCTCAGACAACTTCGTGAAATTGCCCAGAATAAGCGGTTTACCGTCGTACATAACGTAAAGATCACGGTAT
>JAGADO010000159.1 GCA_017613535.1 Clostridia bacterium
AAAAGCATCCGCTACGGTGACGTTTTCGGTGAGGTCAACGAATTCGGTGCTCATTATGCTTCCGGCACTGTCTTCCGGATAGTGCATAATATCGTTGATCTTGGCTCTTCTCTCGGGAGAAACGCTTTTCAGAATACGGCGCACGACGTTCGCGGGCATCTCTTCTATGATGTCTACGGTATCGTCAACGAACACATCGCTCATTACCCGTTCCAGTTCTTCATCGGAGAACGCTCTTATGAGCACTTCCTGCTGGTCGGAGTCCATTTCTACGAATGTGTCTGCGGCAAGTTCTTTCGGGAGAATACGGAATATAAGAGGTACTTTTTCGAGAGGCACCTCTTCGAGCATAATGGCAATATCTGCCGGTTCCATACTTCCAAGCAGTTCTTTCAGCTGCTGAAAGTCTTTCTTTTCGATCAGTTCATACGCGAGTTCGATTTTTTTATCGAGAATATCTTCCGCGTCGTTCAAGATTTCATTCTCTTCCTGCATAGGCTTATCCTTTCTTTTTATTCCGGAAATCCGGTGTTTAAAAAAGGGGGCAGACTGTGCATACGGAATCCGTCTGTATGATATGCGAAAGTGCCGGTAGTTTCAAAAACTGGATAACTGAAAATCAGATCGATTCAGCAGGTGAAACAAATGGCAAACATATTACAGAACATAAAGGAACAGCTGAATCAGCGTTACTTCGTCCGGGACCCGCATTACTACTACCTCCGGCGTCCATTTGTTTTCACCTCACAATGCTGTTTTTCTACGGAAATACCGCATAGTGATTATAGTCACTCTGGACTTTTAATGTCAAGCGCAAAAAAACGCGTACCAGTAATATTTTTTCCGATTATTTCCCGCCCGGAAATTTTCCGTGATCAAAGATAATTTGATGAAATCGTTAATGGCAGGTATGCTAAAGCTGAAGTATATCAAACGGAGGTTCGGCAATGATCATTTTTGCAAGAATTGCTTATTATACTGTCGCAGCGGTGCTGATCGGGTGCGCCGCGGTATCAGACGTAAAGAAAAACATCGTCCGGAATATCTATCCCGCTCTGATCGCACTGTGCGGCGTTCTGCTTGTCATTTTTGAATATCTGTACTCGGGGGCAATCGCTTCGGTCATATTTGCGGTTTCGGGTGCTTTTATCGGTTTTGCATTGACCGCGATCCCGGCAATGAAAGGCGGAATAGGCGGGGCTGATGTTAAATTATCGGCAGCGGCGGGGATAGCGGAGGGACTTCCCGGTATTCTGATTTTCATGCTTTTTACTTTTATGCCGGCAGCGCTTTTTATGATCGGTAAAGGTGTCGCGAAAAAAGTCCGCAGGGGTGCGGAACTTGATCTCAAAGCGAGTCTTCCGCTCGTTCCGTTCATGCTCTTCGGCATTACGGCATGTGTTCTATACTATTTTATCTGAAAATAACAGAGCGGTTCCCGGAATCAGATTGAAAAGAGCGCTTTAATTTCATTGTTTTACTTTAAGCCCGATTTATGCTATACTTAAAAGATGAAAGATCAGTGCGTCGGTGCGCTGCCTTTCGGCAATAAAAAGTATAGATGCACATCGCATTATCCGGAGGAGGAAAGCCGATGAAACGGGCAGACTACATCAGTTGGGACGAATACTTTATGGGGATCGCAATGCTCTCGGCAAAGCGCAGCAAAGACCCGAACACGGGAGTAGGAGCGTGCATCGTTGACTGCGATAACAGAATATTGTCCCTCGGATACAACGGTATGCCGTTCGGATGTTCGGATGACGAATATCCGTGGGCAAGGGAAGGCGCCGCTCTTGACACTAAGTACCTTTACGTCTGCCACGCGGAACTGAACGCTATTCTGAATTATAACGGAGGCTCGCTTCGGGGAGCGCGCGTATACGTTACTCTTTTCCCGTGTAATGAGTGCACGAAAGCGATCATACAAAAAGGAATTTCTGAAGTGATCTATCTCAGCGATAAATATGCCGGCACCGATTCGACTGTTGCGTCGAAACGTATGCTGACCAGCGCGGGCGTAAAATACCGCAAATATGATCCAACAGGAAAACATATTGAACTCGAACTATAAATGAAGGACGGTAGGACAGTATCATGAAAGTCATTGTTACAGAAAGCATTGCAAAAGAGGGAATCGATTATCTGAAGGAAGCCGGATTCGACGTGACGGTCTCGTTTGGTATCTCAAAAGAAGATCTGCTGAAGATCATTTCCGAATACGACGGACTGATCGTAAGGAGCGTGACGAAAGTTGACGCAGAACTGATCTCCAAAGCGGTGAATCTGAAGGTCGTCGGACGCGCCGGAAACGGTGTTGACAATATTGACCTGAAGACCGCTACGCAAAAAGGTATAATCGTTGTCAACACTCCCGAGAGCAACACAATGGCTGCGGCCGAGCTGGCGATCACTCTTTCGTATGCTGTTTTCCGGAATCTCGTCCAGGCTGTATCTGCCGGCAGAAATCACGATTTCAGAAGAGGCAGATTCATTGGATCTGAGCTCGAGGGTAAGACGGTCGGTATCATCGGTCTGGGCAGGATAGGCAGCATCGTTGCCAGAAAACTGACGGGTTCCGGTATGAACGCTATCGCGTACGATCCTTATATCAGCGACGACAGATTTATTAAACTTGGTGTTAAGAGAGCAAAGACACTCGATGAGCTTCTTGAAGTGGCTGATCTTATCACGATCCACACGCCTAAAACGGCGGAGACGATCGGCATTATCGGCATCGAAGAGATAAAGAAGTGCAAGGACGGCGTCAGGATAGTAAACGCTGCCAGAGGCGGGCTTGTTGACGAAAAAGCGCTTTACGATGCGCTCGTGTCAGGAAAAGTTGCCGCGGCCGGTCTTGATGTATTGAGCCCGGAACCGAATTATAACAAACTCCCCGAAGAGCAGGATTATACGAATCCGCTGCTTACGCTTGACAACTGCATCATTACTCCTCACCTCGGAGCGTCTACTAAAGAGGCTAACTTCAACGTCGGTACTGCTGTCGCTGAGCTGGTGGCAAGAGCGCTGAATGGCGAGATGGTCGCTGCTGTCAATATGCCTCCTCTCGGTGCGTCGGATATGGCGGAGCTTAAGCCTTACCTGATGCTTTCTGAAGATCTCGGTAAGATCTATTTTCAGACCGAGAAAACTCCTGTTAAGAAGATCAGAATCAAATACTCCGGCGACCTTGCTGCGCCCGATGCCGCTACAGATATTTTCACTCTGTCGTTCATCAAAGGCTTCCTTGAGCCGATCGTCAATGATAAAGTGAATTATGTTAACGCGAAACTTATGCTCGAGAACATGGGCATCGAACTTGATGAGAGCAGGACGACGCAGCTTGATAAATATACCAACCTGATGACTGCCGAATTCGTTACCGTAAAAGGCGAGAAGCTTTCTGTTTCCGGCACGGTGTTTGCGAAGAGTGAAATAAGGATCGTTGAATTCTTCGGATATAAACTTGACTTCGAACCTACGGATTACGTGCTTGCGATCAAGAACACGGACGTTCCCGGTATCGTTGGTAAGATCGGTACGGTCCTCGGTAATAATAATATCAACATCGCGGCTATGCAGTGGAGCCGTAAAGTCAGAGGCGATAAGGCAGAGGCGTTCGTCAGTGTTGACCAGGCTGTTGATGCAAGGATCATCAATGAACTTAAGCAGCTTCAGGGCGTGCTTCTCGTATCGCTGATTTGTTTTTAATTCGTTCGGAGCGGTGGTTATAATTGGAAAAACTCAGGATCGCAGTATTATCGGATATACATTCAAACCTTGCGGCATTAGAGGCGTGCATTGACGACAGCCGTATGCTCGGAGCGGACAGGTACGTCATTCTGGGCGATATCGTTTCGGACTGGCACAAACCAAATGAGTGCCTTAATATTGTCCGCGACCTGACGGAGCTTGTGATTGCCGGAAACAGAGAGCAGTATATGAAGAATGCTCCTGAAATGCTCGATTACTGGATACTTTACGATCAGTACGCGTCTCTTTTATGGACTTACAGACAGCTGACTTCGAAGAACCTGATGTACATCAGAAAGCTTCCTCAGTGCCTGACGATCGCTACCGATAAATATACGATCAAAGCCGTACACGGTTCTCCATTTTCTCAGACGGAACTTTGCTACAAGGCTTCCGGTCTTTCTCCTGTGGGTGAATGGCTCGAGGCAATCGATGAGGATATCCTGCTTTGCGGTCACAGCCACGAGCAATGGAAGTGGGAGAAGAACGGAAAGATCGCCGTGAATCCCGGCTCTTGCGGTTCGCATTTCAACAAACGCCGCTGTGCCGAATACGCGCTTATAGAGCTTGCTGATCAGGTCACCGTTCAGCTCAGGCAGGTCAAGTACAACATCGAAACTAATTTTCAGTCGCTGATGAGATCGGACCTTTATGAAAAGGCATACGACTGGACGCTGCTGATCTATCTAAGTATGGTCAGAGGCGAGAATGAACTTAAAAACTTCCTTGATCTGTGTGAGGAAGAGCGCGCGAAAAACGAGTTCGCTGGTTCGGGACCGATACCGAACGATATTTACAACAAAGTGTTTGAAGAACGGTTCTCCGAAAAGATCAAAGCGTATCTTTTTGAGAAATGATCATCGGAAGCGGCCGGCTTTAATAAAAATCATTAACTTCAATTGCGGAGGTAGATCATGAATTACAAAGGACCTGTAGTGGTCATCGTTATGGATGGCGTGGGACTTACGGACAGAATCGAAGGAAACGCGGAAAAAGCGGCTTATAAGCCAACTCTGGACAGGCTCTATTCTGAATATCAGTGGACAAAGATCAAGGCGCACGGCACGGCTGTTGGCCTTCCTTCTGACGATGATATGGGCAATTCCGAGGTCGGTCACAACGCTATCGGCGCCGGACAGGTTTACAGCCAGGGTGCAAAGCTTGTCAATGAGTCGATCGAGTCCGGCGATATGTTCAGGGCTTCCGGATGGCGCGAGATCGCTGACAACGTCCTTAACAACGGCTCTGCGCTTCATTTTATCGGCCTTTTCTCCGACGGAAACGTTCATTCTCATATAAACCATCTTAAAGCTATGATCCGCCAGGCTAAAGCCGAAGGGATAGGCAGAGTCAGGGTGCATATCCTGCTTGACGGCAGAGATGTGGGTGAAACTTCTGCGCTCGATTACGTCATTCCGTTTGAGGCGTTTCTCGCGGAACTCAGATGCGACAGTTTCGACGTTAAGATCGCGAGCGGCGGCGGACGTATGAATATTACGATGGACCGTTATAAAGCTGACTGGTCAATGGTCGAGCGCGGATGGAATACGCATGTCTTAGGAGAAGGCCGCACTTTTTCGAGCGCTCAGGAAGCGATCGAAACGTACCGCGCCGAAACGGGAGCGATCGACCAGGATCTCCCTGCGTTCGTCATTGCCGACGAAAACGGCCCAGTCGGAAAGATAACCGACGGAGACAGCGTCGTATTCTTCAACTTCCGCGGCGACAGAGCTATCGAGATCAGCGAAGCATTCACGAATCCCGATCTTAATACATTTAACCGCAGATATATGCCTGATGTCTGCTATGCTGGCATGCTCCAGTACGATGGAGACCTCAAAATACCGCCGAGATTCCTTGTCGATCCGCCTAAGATTTCAAACACGATGGGAGAGTACCTGGCTTCTCGCGGCATCGCGCAGCTTGCAGTCGCAGAAACGCAGAAGTTCGGTCACGTAACGTATTTCTGGAACGGAAACAGAAGCGGCAAATTCAGCGACGAACTTGAGACTTATATCGAAGTCAAATCCGATGTTGTCCCGTTCGAGCAGCGTCCGTGGATGAAGGCTGCGGAAGTTACTGATGCGATGATCAAAGAACTTCGCACCGGCAAGTACGGCTTCGCACGCGTTAATTTTGCCAACGGCGACATGGTAGGTCATACAGGCAGCTTCCAGGCTGCAAGGATCGCCATGGAGACTGTTGACCTTTGTCTCGGAAGACTTCTTCCCGTCATCGATGAACTCGGCGGAATGGCTATTATCATCGCCGATCACGGTAACTGTGACGAGATGTACGAGATCAAGAAGGGCAAGGTCGTTCTTAACGCTGACGGTAAACCCAAGGCAAAGACGTCGCACACCCTTAATCCTGTTCCGTGCATTTTCTACGACAATACTCCCAACAGGAATAATTACAAGATCGCGGAAGGCAGCTTCGGGCTTTCGAATGTTGCCGCCAGCGCCCTATTCATTATGGGCATAGATGCTCCCGAGGGATGGGACGAAAGTATCGTCTGCAAAAACGAGTAACTGATTGCCCGGGATCATTTTGAAAACCGGCCGGTGATTTCCATGAAATATAACTTTGACGAAATAATCGACAGGCGAGGCACGGACTGCTACAAGTGGGACGTGAAGGACAATGAACTTCCGATGTGGATCGCGGATATGGATTTCCGTACCGCACCGGAAGTTATCTCCGAGCTTCAGGATCGTGTTTCGCACGGCATTTACGGTTATTCTCTCGTGCCTGATGAATGGTATGATGCATATATTTCATGGTGGGAACGCCGCCACGGTTTTACGATTTGCAGAGAATGGCTCATGTTCTGTACGGGAGTCGTTGCCGCTATCTCATCTTCCGTACGCAAGCTTGGCTCTCCTAACGAGAACGTAGTTATTCAGACTCCTGTATACAATATCTTTTTCAACAGCATCCTGAATAACGGTTTAAGGGTGCTCGAAAGTCCTCTCGTATACAAAAGCGGCGAATATTCGATGGATCTTGAAGATCTTGAACGCAAGTTCTCAGATCCACAGACCTCGATCTTTATTCTTTGCAACCCGCATAATCCCGTCGGAAAGATCTGGGATACCGAAACGCTTGCAGCGATCGGAGAGATCGCATTGCGCCATAACGTTACAGTCATTTCAGACGAGATCCATTGCGATATTACAAAACCGGGGACTGAATATATTCCGTTTGCTTCCGTATCGGAGACGTGCGCGAAAGTCAGCGTAAACTGCGTTGCCCCCACAAAAACGTTTAATCTCGCAGGTATCCAGACGGCTGCTATCTATGTCCCGGACAAGTTTCTCCGCCATAAAATTATGCGTGCCATCAATACTGACGAAGTCGCCGAACCGAACGTGTTTGCCTGTCCTGCGGCAATAGCAGCGTACGGAAAAGGGGAGGAATGGCTTGATGAAATGCGTCAATACGTTTTTGAAAATAAAAGCATTGTCACTGATTACGTCAGAGCCCGCATCCCGGCACTTAGCGTGGTCGATAGCGAGGCCACTTACCTTATGTGGATCGATGTTTCCGGTTCCGGTCTTGATTCCTCAGCATTTGTAAAAGAACTCAGAAAAAGCACCGGATTGTTTCTCTCCGACGGAATAGTATACGGCTCTAAAGGCGCAGCATTTCTCCGTATGAATGTGGCTTGCCCCAGATCTTACGTTACAGATGC
The DNA here is from genome assembly GCA_017613535.1 of Clostridia bacterium. Taxonomy (GTDB): domain Bacteria; phylum Bacillota; class Clostridia; order UBA1212; family UBA1255; genus UBA1255. The sequence continues at coordinate 7,448 of JAGADO010000159.1, forward strand.
TCTTGAACGCCTTAAACGATTTGCAGACAGCCTTTCCGCCTGATCCTTTGTTGCAGCTATTATTATAAAAGCATCGTGATCATACCGCTTTCAGGATAGTCGTATTTCCCGAAGCGTTCTGTTCCGTTTCTTCCTGAGAATAATCGTCGATGATGCTAAGATCGATTATTGATAGGACGTTTCTTAGTTTTTCTGCTTCAGACCTTGTAAAAGTCATCCCTTTAGTCGATCTCGTCATATCGCTGCTCCAGTCTCTGACGTCAAGCTTGAATTTTCCGCCGCCCCATTGCGTTACCGTAACCAGTCTTTTCCAGCCGCTTTTTGGATTCTCTCTTAACGTAGCAAGCTTAGCTCGCACGGTTCTCTGCATCGGTTTATACTCGGAATTATAATCAGCTGCTTTAGACTGAGCGTGATTCTCATACTTTTTTTCGGTGCTGACAGAAGTATCTGCCATCGGTTCGGGCGCTTTCGTTTTTTCAGGTAATGGGGCTTCAGCTTTTTCCGGTACAGGTGCTTCCGTTTTTTCTGTCGCAGGCGCCACTGCATTCAATAAAACTTCAGTTTCTTCAGCCTCTGAAACCTTTCCGATGTAACTCTCATCTTTTTCATACGAATAATCTTTTGCTTTTTTGTTTTCCTGAACCATTCTGTTCACTCCGTCCATTGATTTTTCCGGATTCCTCACGGACGACCGGTATAGAAATCATATACGTTTCTTTCGGCGATGTCCAAGTATTTCCCGGGAAATATTCATATTTAAAAATCGGATCAGTTGTTGCGATTATTACATCGGTTTTGTACGATTTAATACGAAAAAATAGAGCTTCCAAAAAGTCCGGATGACACCGCCGAGATATTGGCGCGTGATCCCTTTACGAATATGCGGCACTTGATTTATTACGCATCTTAATGCTATACTTCACCTATGACGGAATAACGTTCCGCCCGCTTAAAACCAAGTACGGAGAAAACTATGACTGATCTTATAATAAGCAGATTACTTGCCATACCCGGAATGATCCTGTTCTTCTCATTCAGGGGATTTTTCCAGGCATGGGTCGCTAAAAAACTTGGCGACCACCTGCCTGAACAAGACGGTTTTCTGACAATGAACCCGAAAGCTCATATCAATATTTTCGGATTTATAATGTTGCTTTTAGTCGGTATCGGATTCGGAAAACCGATGCGGTTCGATTCCAGATTCTACAAACATCCGAAAAGAGACGCCGCGATACAGATATTGTCCGGACCGGCAGCAGGAATAATTGCCGCATTTGGAATGTACACTCTGTTCTTCGTTTCGAACGACCTGATCGGCTACTTTACAGGCCTTAACGCGGGAAAAGTATATCCGTATATCTCGCTGATCTTCTGGTACGGAGCCCAGATCGCCGTTTTCCTCACCGTATTCCACCTGCTTCCGCTGCCTGGCTTCGATACCTACAGACTGATCGTAAACTTCCTGCCTTATAACGTATACAGAAAATTCTACACGATCGAAAAATACAGCCTCTGGATCTATATAGGTTTTATTCTGCTTCTCCGCGTACCGGTCATAGGCGACTTTTTATATAATTATCTTATCATATATCCGGCAAACGCTATATTATGGCTTATCGAGCGACCGTTCGTTCTGCTCTCAAATCTTATACACTGACGAGAGGTGAAGGCGGTTGAATAAAGCATCTAAAATATTCTGCATCGTCTGCGGCATTATAATTGCCGCAGCACTCATATACGGTTTCTGTACATTCGAACCTGATTATAAAAACAGGTCCGATTCATTTACCGTTTCGGGGCTGACGGTAAATTATGAGAAAGATCCTGTCGGTGTAATGAACGGGGAATTAACGTTCGGCTGGCAGATGAAATCCGAAAAGACCGGAATGACGCAAACCGCTTACAGGATCGTTGTCAGCGATAAAGATTCCTTTTCGGGTAAGACATACTGGGATACCGGTAAAGTCAGATCGTCCGAATCGGCATGTGTCCAATACGGCGGACTGCGCCTTGACCCTGAAAAAGAATATTACTGGAAAGTTACTGTCTGGGACGGAAAAGACGAATATTCAACGAGCACAGAAACGGCGCATTTCGAGACCGGAGCCGATGAAAAGTCGCTGAAAAAAGCTGCATTCATCTGCGAAGGAATGAACAAAAAAACTTTTGATAATTATTATATCGAATTTGACGCGTCGATCACGTCAGAAGCGCTCGGGGTGCTTGTCGACGTCAGAAATTCGGCCGATTACCTGCTCTGGCAGTTCAATATCGTTGACCACGGCGTGCTGTATCTCAGAAAGCACGTTTTCACGGGCGGCGGTTATACTATCGAAGAAGTTGACATCTCCCGCAAATGCGGTGCCGACATCACATACGGCGATGTTTTCCATGTTAAGATCACTTCCGACGGAAAGAATATCGTTACTTACGTTAATTCAAATAAAGTCGATTCTTTCGCGAGAACTCAGAAAACGGCCGGAGCATACGGTTTCAGGCAGGGTGCCGGAGAAGCGGGCAGAATAGATAATCTTCGAACCGAACTTAATACTAAAGCGTTCGGGACCATTTCGGCGTCATACGATTTCGAAAGCGGTAATTCTAACCCGTTCACGTTCGGCACTGTTTCTAAAGGATGCCTCGATATCGGACCTTTTTCAGGTGAACAGAAGTCTTATATCTCGTTCGACGGAACGCACGAACAGACCGATAAATCTGGCGGGGTCATGTTCCGTAAGAACTTCGAGCTTGGCGAAAATCCCATTAAAAAAGCGCGCGTTTACGTAACGGCGCTCGGCAATTTCAACCTTTATCTGAACGGCATGCGCGTTGGAGACGACGTGCTTAAACCAGGCTGGACTGATTATACGAATCGTGTGCAATATTTCACGTACGACGTTGCAGATATGCTGCAAACGGGCGAAAATGTATTCTGCTCAGTCGTGACCTCCGGATGGTGGAACGGAGATATTGCCCGCGGAACGTACGGGGGACAGGACAACGCGTTTCTGCTCAGGCTCGTTGTCGAGTACAGGAACGGCAGGAAATACGAACTTGTCACCGACAGCAGCTGGGAATGGAACAGAAGCGATTGTCCCGTTACCAGCGCATCGATCTACGGCGGGGAAACATATGACGCAAGATTGCCCCTGACCGTTTATATGCCGGATAAGTACGACCCGGCAGCCTGGAGTCCTGCAGATATTTTCGACGGATTTAACGGCGAGATAACGCCCGAATCAGGCGCGTCTGTAAAAGTAAGAAAAGAATATGAACGCGTTCCCGAATCGATCGTACTATATCAAGGCACTGTCCAAAACGGCTCCGACTACGGAACGATCGATATAATAAACGAGATCAGCGGTGACGGAAGTTTTACGCTTGAAAAAGGCGAGACCGCTGTGATCGACCTTGGTCAAAATATGGTCGGCTGGCCCGAGATCGTAGTAAGCGGCGCGAAAAACACTGTTATTACAATGCATTTCGGAGAGATGCTGAATGACTCCGGAAAAGCGTCGCGCGGCAATGACGGGCCCGAAGGTTCCGTTTACAAAGCGAATTACAGATCGGCTGCCTCGACTAATAAGTATATTCTGAACGGTGATGCCGAAGAGACGTATCATACAGAATATTCATTCTACGGGTTCCGCTATATTTCGATAACTGTGACGGATCGCGTCGTGTTTAAATCTGTGCGCGGTCAGGTCGTCGGTTCGGATAATCCGGTTTCGGGCACGATCGAAACGTCTGACGGATCTGTGAACAAACTTATCTCGAATATCATGTGGAGCATGATGGGAAACTATGTTAGCGTACCTACAGATTGCCCTCAGCGTGACGAAAGGCTTGGCTGGACGGGCGATACTCAGGTATTCGTTGGAACCGGTTCGTACAACGCGAACGTCGCCCCGTTTTTCAGAAAATGGCTTCAGGACTGCATTGACAGTCAGGTGAGCGACGGATCGTACCCGGACGTTGTCCCCAGAAATAACGCGACAGGTTCCGGTGCGGCGGCGTGGGGAGACGCGGGGATAATTGTCCCGTACACTATGTATAAAAAATACGGTGATACGTACGTTATCAGCCGGAATTACGATTCGATGGAAAAGTATATGGAGTTCGTCATTAAAAACGACGGACCGCTCGAGAGGTACGGAGACTGGCTGGCATACCAGGGCACCGATCAGAGGCTTATCTGCACCGCATATTATGCGTACGATGCCATGCTGATGGCTGAAATGTCCGAAGCGCTCGGCTATGCTTCCAAAGCGGCGTACTACCGAGGCATTTACGAAAAAGTAAAGCAGGAATATATTGACGATTATTTCGGTGAGCTTGGCTTCAATCCCGACTCTCAGACATCGGCGATCGTAACGCTTCTGGCGGACCTTGTGCCTGATGACGAAGCGAGAAAAGATGTCCTTGACCAGCTCGTTTATAACATACAATACAATGGCAACAAGCTGCAGACGGGATTTGTAGGCACAGCAAGTATTATGACGGTCCTCAGCCGCTTCAGGGAGGATGAGACGGCTTACACGCTGCTTCTTCAGAGGAACAATCCCTCCTGGCTTTACAGCGTTGATCAGGGCGCGACGACTACGTGGGAGCGCTGGGATTCGTATACTCTTACCCGCGGTTTCGGCGACGTCGGGATGAATTCTTTCAATCACTATGCCTACGGCTGCGTGGGTGAGTGGATGTACGCTTATATGGCAGGCATAAACGGGTACGGAACTGCAGGGTTTAAAGATTTCGTGCTTTCGCCCAGGTTCGATCCTCAGCGCAGGATCACATACGTGAATGCTGAATATGACAGCGTGTACGGCACTATCGTATCACGCTGGAACACTTTCGAAGACGGAAAGATCGCATACTCGTTCGAAGTGCCTGCGAACACTTCGTGCACAGTTGAATTGCCTCTGTCGCTTGGTGAAAAAGAGTACACTGCTATAAACGTATGCGGAAATGATTACGAAATATCAGGACTCGAAGCAGGAAAAGAGATCGCCGAAGGACTTTCTTTTGCAGGAATCGAAAACGGGTGTATAATAATAAAGGCCGTGTCAGGCGGCTTCACAATCGGACTGGCATAAAACAGCAGGGAACGACCGGAATTGGACAATACACTTCAGGAATTATACGGATCATCGCTTGAGGATATAAGGCTCGACGTATTCGAAGGGCCTTTCGATCTTCTGCTGTCTCTGCTTGAGCGAAATAAGCTTAATATAGCTGATATCAGCATCAGCCTTATTGCCGACCAGTACATCGAGATACTGAAGAACAATTTTGACATGGAGATCGCAAGCGAATTCCTTGTCATGGCATCTACTCTTCTTCACCTGAAATCCAGACGGCTTCTGCCTCAGAAAGAAAAGGAGACTGAGGAGATCACGGAAGAGGAACTTATCCGCAGACTGAGCGAATACAAGCGCTACAAGGAACTTGCTCCCGCACTGTCCGAGCGCCTCGGACGTTTCTCCGGATCCTACTATAAGATGCCCGAAAATCTCAGCTTTCCGAAAATATATCTTCCTGTCAGGATCGACCCGGCTCTGCTCGCATACTATAAAGACGAAATCGAAAAGCGCAATAAAGAAAAGCTTGATGATAACACAGCTAAGATGGAGCGCATCCTGCGCGTCGAAAAGGTCAGTATAAAAGACAAGATGAAACAGATCGTAAGACGCATCAGGAACTTCATCAAAACGCGTTTTTCCGAGATCTTCACAAAAGAATCGAGCCGCACCGAGAAGGTCACCGGATTCCTCGCGATGCTCGAACTAGATAAGAACAAGCATGTAAAAGTTACGCAGAAAGAACTATTCGGAGAAATAACGATCGAACCGGGGGAGAATTTCGATCCGGCCGATATAGAAAAGTTTGCGGGCAATGTTGACGAGTACGATGAGAACAGTCCTGCTGTTTCCGAAACGTAGCGTGCACGGCCGCGGTCAATGCGTACAGTTGAAATCATGATCAAAGGTGGACAATGACGATATGAACGATGAACTGAATTATGAAGAGCAGCCGGTCATTAACGAAGTTCCGGACAGGCTAAGCCATGCAGAATCTCTCGCCGAAGCACTGCTTTTCGCGGCCGGAAGCCCTGTGCTCACAGAAGACATTGCATATATTCTTAAAGTCAGCAGCCGCGAAGCCGAATCGGTCCTGTCCAGGCTCTCGGCATATTATGAATCACACAACTCCGGGCTTGTCCTTAAGAAGGTAAATCAGTCTTATCAGCTCGCTTCGAAAAGCGTGCTTCACGACGAACTGAAACCTTATTTCGAGCAGGTTTCTGCTTTGCCTCTCAGCCGTTCTGCTCTCGAAGCACTCACCATTATCGCTTATAACCAGCCTATCACGCGAGGCGGCGTGGAAATCATTCGCGGCGTGAACAGCGACAGCGTTGTTTCGACCCTGCTCGAGCGCGGCCTTATATGTGAAAAAGGCAAGTCCGATTCTCCCGGCAGGCCTGTACTTTACGGCACGACTGATCTTTTCCTGAAGAGCGCTGGAATAGCTGATATTGATGAACTTCGAACTGTCATACCTCTTCCTGACCTTTCCGCTTCTTCACCATCCGAATCATCCGAGGTACCCGGATCATCCGAAGCTCCTGAGGTGCCTGAATCATCTGAAGAACCCGAAAAGCCGGATGAAACAACAAACGATTAATTTTGACATAACACGCGGCATATAGTATAATTATTTGTCAGCGGCATCCTGTCATGCTGCTGACCGCTTTTGTACGAAGTACGGTATTACGGATCATCTGGAGGAAAAGCGATGGATCTTAAAAGATTGACTGCCGACGAACTTGTAACCGAACTGGAAGCCCAGCTTAACAGATACGATAAATATATGCAAATGGGCCTTAGCCTGGATATGACGAGGGGAAAACCTTGCCCGGAACAGCTGAAACTTTCCGAACCTATGCTCTGTGATGAGATACTCGGAGATCATACGTCAGAAAGCGGCACAGACTGCCGGAATTACGGCGTGCTCGCAGGCCTTCCCGAAGCGAGACGGTTTATGGGCGAGCTCCTGGGCGTACCGGGAGATAATATAATCTGCGGCGGAAATTCCAGCCTTAATATGATGTACGACACCATGTGTTCGTTTATGCTTTTCGGAGTTTCTGACGATGAAGAAGACAGACCGTGGTCTGAATCTAAAGAGCGCAAATTTATTTGCCCCGTTCCGGGATACGACCGCCACTTCGCTATCACTCAGCTTCTTGGTTTTAAACTGATCCCGGTGGATATCATACCCGACGGCCTCGATATGGATGAGGTAGAGAGGATCGTTAAGGATGATCCGTCTGTAAAAGGCATCTGGTCTGTTCCGAAGTATTCCAATCCGACGGGATACGTTTATTCGGACGAGTGCATAAGAAGACTTGCACGAATGGAATGCGCCGCGAAAGATTTCAGGATCTTCTGGGACGATGCATATACAGTTCATTTCATCAACGGAGAGCCCGCAAAGCAGCTGAGCCTTTTCGACGAATGCGCAAAAGCCGGGAATCCCGACAGAGTGATCGTATTCGGCTCCACTTCAAAAATTACTTTCCCGGGTGCGGGTATATCTGCGCTCGCTGCGGATAAGAAGACGGTCGATTTTCTGCTCTCCAGGATCGCGAAACAGACGATCGGCCCCGATAAGCTTAATCAATTACGGCACGTTAAGTTCCTCAAAAACGTCGAAGGCGTTGTAGAACACATGAAGAAGCACGCCGTTATTATGAAACCGAAGTTCGACGCGGTCGAAGAGGTATTTGAAAATGAGTTTGGCAGTCCGCTTGAAGGACAGCTCGAGTGGACAAAGCCGGAAGGCGGTTATTTCATCTGCTGCAGGACCGGAGACGGAATGGCTACCGAGGTGCTGTCAATGTGCAAACAGTGCGGCGTGGCTTTCACTCCGGCAGGATCTACGCATCCGTACAAGATCGACCCTACCGACAGCTACGTCAGGATCGCTCCTTCGTACCCTGACGTGCCGAAGATCAAATCCGCAGTTGAAATATTCTGCATTTGTGTTAAAATAGTTCTGATAAAAAAACTGCTCGAAGCAAAAAAAGAAGCTAATAATAATTGACCGGAGGCTAATATGGAAGACAGCATTAAACTCGAATACGAACCCAAAAACGGCTGGACATGCCTTGACGAAGAAGGCCTTTCCGAACTCGAAGCATTCTGCGAAGACTACAAAAAATTCCTTGACAGCGCGAAGACCGAACGCGAAGCTTCCGACACGCTCGTTTCCGAGGCCGAAAAAGCCGGTTTCGTAAATATAAAGGACTATATTTCCAGAAACGAGAAAGCGCTTCCAGGCACTAAACTTTATGCAGTTAACAGGGGAAAGTCCTGTGCGTTCATAGTTATCGGAAAAGCCGATCCGGTGCTTGGCATGAATATGGTCGGTGCTCATATCGACGCTCCCAGAATGGACCTCAAGCCAAGACCGATATATGAGGATTCGGGCTTTGCTCTTGCAAAGACTCACTACTACGGCGGAATAAAGAAGTATCAGTGGGTAGCTATGCCGCTTGCTCTTCACGGAGTCGTACTTCTCGAAGGCGGAACTAAGCTAAACGTATGCATCGGCGAAGACGACGGCGATCCTGTTATGTATATTACAGATCTGCTCCCGCATCTTGCCCAGGAACAGATGGTTAAGAACGGATACGGCCTTATAAGCGGCGAGATGCTTAACCTGACGCTCGGTTCCAAACCCGGTATCGATCCGGCTGCTAATAACGCTTCAGAAGATGCTAAACAGGAAGAAGCGGAAGGTGCAGAAGAGAATAAGGACGAGAAGAAGGAAGCTCCGGATAAGTCGGTTAAAAAAGCCGTTCTGAAGATCCTTTACGATAAGTACGGTATTAAAGAATCCGATTTCTTCCGCGCAGAATTCGAAGTCGTTCCTGCCGCAAAGGCGAGAGACGTAGGACTCGACAGATCTCTCATCGGTTCGTACGGTCAGGATGACAGAGTTTGTGCATACACAGGTTTCAGAGCACTTCTCGATCTTAAGGAAATTCCTGAAAAGACTGCCGTCGTTTACCTCTCCGATAAAGAAGAAATCGGCAGCATAGGTAATACCGGCGCACGTTCCTGCTGGCTCGAAAACCTCTGCCTCGAACTCGTATCTAATTATGATGCGGGCAACGGCATGCTTGCGCTCAGAAGAGCAATGGCAAATACCAAATTCCTTTCCGCAGACGTTACCGCGGCGTTCGATCCCAACTTCCCCGAAGTTTCCGACAAACATAACGTGGCTTTCGCGGGCAACGGCATTTCGTTTAACAAATATACGGGCGGCGGCGGAAAGAGCGGTTCGAGCGACGCTTCCGCTGAATTTGTCGCATACGTGATCGATACGCTCGAAAAGAAATCCGTGCCGTGGCAGCTTACCGAAATGGGCAGGGTAGACCTTGGCGGCGGCGGAACGATCGCTCAGTTCATGGCCGACCTCGGCATGGACGTTCTCGACTGCGGCGTTCCCGTACTTTCGATGCACTCGCCGTACGAAGTAACGTCGAAAGCTGACGTTTACTGGACTTATAAAGCGTACATGGCGTTTATAGGCACGTAATTGGCCTTTAAATCGATTTTCGGCACTTGGACATAAAAAATCATGTTTCAAAAGGAGAGGCGCTAATTGGATAATTTAAGGCGGTTTTTAGTGGTGTTCTGTATCATGCTCGTCCTGGCTGCGGCGGTCTGCGGCGTCAGGCTCGTGCGCTCGTACGATAATTCCAATAAAGACCTCATTAAAGATCTTGACATCGAAGTACCGACGTATGACCCCTCCGGATCGAGCGTTCAGTCCGGCTTTAAAAACAATATTCTGTTCATCTGCTACGATCCGGATATAAGCGAGACGCAGATGATGTTTATTGCCAACGTCGATTCGCTCGCAAAATCCGTCGATTTCCTGCTTCTGCCTAAAGAAATGAAATTCAACATTGCCACCGGATCGCTCGTGGGTGACTTCGGGTCAATGTATTTCGGCTTTTCCGGTTCGGCCGGTGCGTCGTGCGCGTCGGCAATGGCCTCGTTCTTCGATATTGACATCAACTATTACTTCTGCATCACTACCGAAGAGATGGGCAAACTTCTCGGTTCGTTCTGCTCCGAAGACGGAGGCATCGTGTTTGACGTTCCGGTCGATATCTACTACAGGGATTTCGAGAAGAACATACATATCGACGTTAAGCGCGGCTCTCATATTTTCACGGGAAACGACGCAGTGAATTTCCTTCGATTCTATAAGACGTACGACGGCACGTATACAAAAGAGATGCTCCAGTACTACGACGGAACTGATTCTAAGAGGATGAATATCGTTGCCAGGTTTATAGACGCATTCATTACCCAGAAGTTTTTTGAGCCTTCTACTGATTTCTATATCAGGCGGTTCCCGGATCTTGTCACGCCTTTCCTTTCAAAAGCCGATACCAATCTTAATGAGTCTGTTCTTGGCGTAATAGGGCAGATCATGGGTGCGTCGAATTCACAGAAGATAGGTTATTTCATTCCTCTTGGCGACGTTTCGTTTAATGACAGGATGTATCTGGAATATAACGGATATATCAGGAATCTGGAGCTTGACGAAAATATCTCTCCGTCAGTTGCGTCGGATATACTTTCTTCAAGATTCAAAACGGTTTACTGATTTTCTTTACCGTCCGCATCTGAATGATCATGAGGTTTCCGTTTATCGGAAGCCTCTTTTCTTTCACTCGAAAGGGGATTGCTCCTGACCGCGTCTTTAAGCAGCTGCGAGTTTACGTGCGTGTATATCTGCGTCGTGGCAACGCTTTCGTGCCCGAGTATTTCCTGTAGAGCCCTTATATCGACGCCTCCGTACGTATACATAAGCGTCGCCGCGGTGTGACGAAGTTTGTGGACCGAATACTTCTGAGGATCGAGCCCGGCCTTTATAATATACTTTTTAACCGTATATTCGACTGTTTTAGGGCTTATGCGTTTCTTCCGCTTGCTTACGAAAAGGGGATGGACTCCGCCTTTTTCCGTAACGTCCTCACGAACTTTCATATAATTATCGATCGCTTTCATACATGCGTCGTTCAGGTACACGGCGCGCTCTTTATTGCCCTTGCCGATAACTCTCAGTACGTCGTCGCGGATATCGGTCGTATTGATCCCTACAAGTTCCGAAAGACGCATCCCGCAGTTCAGGAATAAAGTGATAATGCAGTAATCCCGCTCTTCAAATTCTTCATTCTCATCGACAGCTCCGAGCAGGTCCCGGCTCTCATCGAGTTCGAGATATTTAGGCAATCTTTTGCTCTGCTTGGGACTTTCGAGTTCGGCTGCGGGGTTCACGGGAATTATGTTAACGCGGGAGAAGCAGTATTTGAAGAAAGATTTTATGCACGAAACTTTTCTGCTCCTGGTGGAGGCAATGTCTCCGCGCTCGGAGTTTATATAATTCAGGAATGCGTAAAGGTCTGAAAGGTTAACTGATTTAAGCACGTCAAGGTCTAGGTCGGCAACGTCGATCTCCTCGAAGACCGCATCGCGCTTAGCAAGCCTCCTGCGAACTTTCAGAAACCTGAAAAACATCAGAAGGTCATAATAATACTCATGGATCGTTCGCTTTGATTTTCCCGAGATGGAGTCCATATAGATAAGAAAATCTTCGCCGTATGCGGGCAGCATATATTTCTCTCTGTTTGTCAAGGCTTATCCACCTCCGGGAATAGAATTTTGTTCAATTACGCGTTAATTATACATCCGGCTGGGTGTAAGTTCAAGTTGACAATTTCCGCCGTTTGGAATAGAATCAGCCGAATACTTTTATATTCAGGAGTATGATTAAAATGGCACAATTCATAACAGGAATGAAAAGAACAGATTACTGCGCCGAAGTTACAGCAAAGGACATCGGCAGGGAAGTTACGGTCAATGGCTGGGTAAGAAAGACAAGGAATCTGGGAAGCCTGCTTTTCGTTGACCTTCGCGACAGGACAGGCATCGTGCAGCTCGTGTTTGACCAGGAGACTCACGAGGCGCTTTTTGAGCAGGCCGAAGGCCTCCGTCAGGAATACGTGCTTGCCGCGAAAGGCGTTGTCCGCGCCAGAAGCCCCGAAGCCGTGAACCCGCGCATGAAGACAGGCGAGATCGAGATCGCAGTAAACGACATGCGTGTGCTGAACGCCGCTGCCACACCGCCTTTCCATATTGACGATAACGTAAACGTTTCGGACGCGCTGCGTCTTAAATACAGATACCTTGACCTCCGCAGGCCCTCGATGAGCAGATACCTCATGATGCGCCACAGGATCGTTAAAGAAGCTCACGACTACTTCGATAAGAACGGATTTATTGAGGTCGAGACGCCTTCGCTCTGCAAGAGCACGCCTGAAGGAGCGAGAGACTACCTCGTGCCTTCCAGAGTCCATCCGGGTAAATTCTATGCGCTTCCTCAGTCTCCTCAGCTCTTTAAACAGCTTCTGATGTGCGCCGGTTTCGACAGATATATGCAGATAGCTAAATGCTACCGCGACGAAGACTTAAGAGCCGACAGACAGCCCGAATTTACTCAAATCGACCTCGAGATGTCGTTTGTAGACGCTGATGACGTTATGACGATAAATGAAGGCTTTATTAAACAGGTCTTTAAGAACGTGCTTGACGTAGACGTTCAGACTCCGTTTACAAGGATGAAATATCAGGAGGCAATGGCGCGCTTCGGTTCCGATAAGCCCGACGTTCGTTTCGGACTCGAACTTACCGATATCACCGAATTTGCTAAAACGTGCGGCTTTAAAGTATTCTCGGATACCGCGTCTCAGGGCGGCGCCGTAAGGCTGATCTGCGCTCCTGCTGGCCACTATTCGCGCAAAGAGATCGACGGTCTGACTGAATTTGTTAAGACTCACGGCGGCTCCGGAATGGCGTGGATAGCTGTTTCAGACAGCGGTATCAGATCGAGCGTCGGAAAAGTGCTAACCGAAGAGGAGATCGCTGAAATCATCTCTCTTGCAGGGGCAAAGAACGGCGACCTTATCTGCATCGTTTGCGGTAAGAGCGGCCAGGTCTACACGGCTCTGGGCGGTCTTCGCTGCTACCTCGGAGAAAAACTCGGCCTTATTCCGAAGGACAAATTCGCTTTTCTCTGGGTCGTTGATTTTCCTCAGTTCGAATATTCGGAAGAAGAAGGCAGATACGTCGCGATGCACCATCCTTTCACTATGCCCAAGACCGAGGACATACCCAAGATCGAAGCGGGCGACCTTTCTGACGTAAAAGCTGACGCATACGATATCGTGCTCAACGGTTACGAGCTCGGCGGAGGCAGCATCAGGATACACGACGGCGCTCTTCAGCAGCTTATGTTCAAGGCGCTCGGCTTCGAGGAAGAAGACGCGCGGGCAAGGTTCGGATTCCTGCTTGAAGCGTTCAAATACGGCACTCCTCCTCACGGCGGAATGGCGTACGGCCTTGACAGGCTCGTGATGCTTATGACCGGTTCGGACAATATCCGCGACGTCATTGCTTTCCCGAAGGTCCAGAACGCGTCCGACCTCATGACGGGCGCACCCGATTTCGTTGACGACAAACAGCTTTCCGAGCTTTATATTGCCCTTACGGAAAAGGAAAAGGCAGACCAGTAAAATGCTCAGAGTCGGATTGGACGTGGGTTCAACCACCGTTAAGATAGTAGTTTTTGACGCCGGTGACCGGATGATCTTCGGAAAATACCGGCGCCACTACTCTGATATTCGCAGGACGATCTGCGATATTCTTACGGAGGCGCTCACTCAATTCAAAGATGAAGAGTGCTTTTTTGCTATTACGGGGTCAGGTGGGATGCTCGTAGCTGACTGGCTCGGGCTGCCTTTCGTTCAGGAAGTTGCCGCGCTCGGCAGCAGCGTAACTGAACTGATCCCTCAGACGGACGTAGCGATCGAACTTGGCGGCGAAGACGCGAAGATCACGTTCTTCAGAGACCCGCCCGAACAGAGGATGAACGGGACGTGTGCGGGAGGCACAGGAGCGTTTATCGACCAGATGGCGATACTGCTGAAAACAGACGCAGACGGCCTTAACGCATTGTCCGAAAAACATTCCACGATCTATCCGATCGCCGCCCGCTGCGGCGTTTTTGCAAAGACTGATATCCAGCCGCTTCTGAACGAAGGAGCAGCTAAAGAAGATATTGCCGCGTCAATATTCCAGTCCGTCGTTAATCAGACGATCAGCGGTCTTGCGTGCGGCCGTAAGATCGCGGGCAATGTTGCTTTTCTCGGCGGGCCGCTCAACTATCTCCCCGAACTCAGAAAAAGATTTGTCGAAACGCTCGAACTGAAGCCGGAGCAGGTCATTTGTCCCGAAAATTCGCATCTGTTCGTGGCAATGGGTGCTGCTTTTATGTCTTCTTCCGGCAGGCCCGGCAGCGCATCAGTCCCTGTGACCGCATCGACTGTGCTTAATAAACTTCCCGAACTCCTCACGATGCAGGCGTCCGAAGTAGGCCGCCTCGATAAACTTTTTAATTCCGAAGCAGAACTTAACGAGTTTTACGAAAGACATAATAAGGAAAAAGCCGTATTCGGCGATCTTCAGAATTACAAAGGCCCTGCGTATTTCGGTATAGATGCCGGCTCGACGACGACTAAGGCCGTGCTTTGCGGTTCGGATGATCAGATACTTTACACATTCTACGGCAGTAATTTCGGAAGCCCGTTCGATTCGGCGATATCGATCTTAAAGGACGTTTACAGTAAACTGCCGGAAGGCGTTTATATTTCAGGGTCCTGCGTTACCGGTTACGGCGAAGGCCTTATTAAGGCTGCGCTTCGCATGGATCTGGGTGAGATCGAGACTGTGGCGCATTACCGCGCGGCCGAGCACTTTTTACCCGGCGTCGAATTCATACTTGATATAGGCGGACAGGATATGAAGTGCCTGAAAGTCAAAAACGGAGTCATCCAGAGCATCCTCCTGAACGAAGCGTGCTCTTCAGGCTGCGGATCGTTCATCGAAGCATTTGCCACCACGCTGAACCTGAAAATTGACGATTTCGCAAAAGAAGCGCTCAAAGCCGAAAAGCCCGTTGACCTTGGCAGCCGCTGCACCGTTTTCATGAATTCCCGCGTAAAGCAGGCTCAGAAAGAAGGAGCAAGTGTCGCTGACATTTCCGCAGGCCTTTCGTATTCTGTCATTAAAAACGCGCTTACGAAAGTCATAAAGCTCAGGTCTCCTGAAGAGATGGGTGAAAAGATCATCGTGCAGGGCGGAACGTTTTATAATGACGCTATTCTTCGCTGTTTCGAACTTATCTCCCGGCGCAATGCAGTTCGCCCTGACATCGCCGGACTTATGGGTGCTTACGGAGCGGCGCTGATAGCGAAATCGGAATTCGCACAGACGCCCGAGCACTTATCATGCCTGCTCACACCGGACGAAGCAGAGAAGATCACGGCTGAGACAAGGAAATTGCGCTGCGGAGGATGCACGAATAATTGCCTTTTAACCATAAGCAAATTTACGGGCGGCGCAGGTTATGTCACGGGCAACAGATGCGAGCGCGGTGATGTTATCACTCCCAAGTCCAAAAAGATACACGCTCCCGATCTGTTCGATTATAAGTACAAAAGGCTGTTCGACTACTATAAACCTCTCCCGGCTGACAATGCTCCCCGCGGCGAAGTCGGTATTCCGCGTGCTCTTAATATGTACGAGAACTATCCGTTCTGGTTCACGTTCTTTACCGAACTAGGATACAGAGTGGTTTTATCAGCTCCGTCATCGAAAGAGCTTTATGCTCTCGGAATGGATACGATCCCGTCAGAATCTGTCTGCTATCCGGCAAAACTGACGCACGGCCATATTCTGTGGCTCATAAACCACGGAGTCAAACGTATCTTTTACCCTTCGATCCCGTACGAGAAAAAAGAAGACGAAAAAGCGAACAACCATTATAATTGCCCGATCGTCACATCGTACCCGGAAGTAATGAAGGCTAATATTGACGCCATACGCGAGTCCGGCATCGAATACCTTCATCCGTTCCTCCCGATATTTGACAGGAACAGGATGTATGAAAGGCTTTGCGAAGAGTTTCCGGCGATCCCTGCTGAAGAGGTGAAAGCGGCGCTCGATAAAGCTTACGGCGAGGATGAGAAGTTCAGAGCTGACGTAAAAGCAAAAGCGCTTGAAATAATTGACCACGCTGAAAAAACAGGGATGAAATGCATTGTCCTTGCCGGAAGACCGTACCACACCGATCCGGAGATAAACCACGGCATTCCTCAGATGATTTCAGGTTTCGGAATGTGCGTGCTCACTGAAGATTCAGTCGCGTCTATGGGTGGCCTTGAAGCTCCTATCCGCGTTGTTAATCAGTGGTCTTACCATTCAAGGCTTTACCGTGCCGCGGATTTTGTGCGGAAAAGGCCTGATATGGAGCTTATTCAGCTGAATTCATTCGGCTGCGGCCTTGACGCCGTAACGACCGACCAGGTCGATGAAATACTTCAATCTGCAGGGAAGATATACACTTGCCTGAAGATCGACGAAGGCTCTAACCTCGGTGCTGCAAGAATCAGGATACGCTCTTTAAAAGCAGCTCTTGCGGAACGCGATAAAAAGCCTGAAAAGATGTTCGAAGAAGCGGTACGCACATATTCCGCGCCACGCGTTCTGTTTACTAAAAAGATGCGAAAAGAGTATACCGTGCTCGCGCCTCAAATGTCGCCGATCCATTTCGAATTCGTGCAGGAAGCATTCAGGACGCACGGGTATAATTTCGTTATTCTTCCGGCCAACGACCGCGATGCGATCGATTACGGCCTCAAATACGTTAACAACGACGCGTGCTTCCCGAGCATACTTGTCGTGGGTCAATTCGTGAAAGCGCTCAAATCGGGCGAATACGATCCTGACCGCACAGCGCTGATGATCACTCAGACAGGCGGAGGGTGCCGGGCAACGAACTACATCGCTTTCATGCGTAAAGCTCTTAAAGATATGGGCCTTTCGCAAATACCCGTGATATCACTTAGCGTCGGTAACATCGAAAAGAATCCCGGCTTCAAAATCACTCCGGGACTCCTGCTTTCAGGTATTCAGGCAGTCTGCTACGGCGATCTTCTGATGCGTGTCCTTTATAAGACGCGTCCGTATGAGGCGGTGCCGGGCAGTGCGAACAAACTTCACGAAAAATGGAGCGCCATAATCAGGAAATCGCTTAAACATCCCGATTTTATTGGCTTTTCAAGAAACGTCAGAGGACTGATCAAAGATTTCGACGAGCTCGAACTGCTTGACATAAAAAAACCGCGCATCGGGCTGGTGGGGGAGATACTCGTAAAATTCCATCCGACCGCGAACAATAAAGTTGTCGAACTTGTTGAATCAGAAGGAGCCGAGGCCGTAATGCCCGATCTCCTCGACTTTCTGCTTTACGCCTCATACGGCGCTATATTCAAAAACCGTTACCTCGCAGACAGCAAAAAGAGCGCAAGATTCGGGCGGACTCTTATATCCGTGTTCGAATTTATCAGAAAACCGATGCGCAAAGCGCTCGAAGAAAGCAGGCGGTTTGAACCTCCGAAATCGATCTACGAGCTGGCGTCAATGGCCGAAGAAGTACTTTCTTTAGGAAACTGTACCGGAGAGGGTTGGTTTTTGACTGCAGAAATGATAGAATTAATACACTCGGGCGCCCCGAACATAATTTGCATGCAGCCTTTCGCCTGTTTGCCTAATCATGTTACGGGAAAGGGTATGATAAAAGAACTGAGGCGGATCCACCCAGGTTCGAATATCGTCGCCGTTGACTATGATCCCGGCGCTTCAGAGGTCAATCAGCTCAACCGCATCCGGCTCATGCTGACGACGGCGTTTAAAAATATGGAGAAGGACAATGAAACATTCTAAAGATCTGAAACTGATATTTATGCTGCTTGCTGCCGAGCTTGTACTGATCGCCGTCCTTGCGATCATTGCCGCGAACAAATACGGGAGGTCTGCGTCTGCTGTTGAAAATAAAGCCATATTGAGCAGGTATAGCGTTGGCGATGAACTGTTTCCCGGTTCCGGAAGACTCAATATCGGCGGTGATGCCGTTCCGGTGACTCCCGGTGCTCATCAGACTTCCGCTCCCGGCACTGCCGTACCGACCGTCGAACCAACGGCAGTCCCTGAAAAGTATAATTATTACACGTTCGTATTTGACGCGAACGGATACAGGAGCGTGACGCTCGATCCGGACGATCCTGCCTCTGCCTCAAAAGGCGCGACAGTCGAAGGCGTTGCAGAAAGAAAACTTGTCGTTCCCGCCAGCAAAAATTATTACAGTTTCGGAAATATAAATATCGAGAATAACTACGTCACAAAAGAGCTTCCGCTTACCGAGATCTTTGCCGAACCGCTTA
>JAGADO010000160.1 GCA_017613535.1 Clostridia bacterium
ACTCTTGCCGATCAGTGGAAAGAGTTTTTCTATTGCGACGCTATTGACGCCGACACGCTGGTAGTTAAAGGACAGAAGCGGATCACGAGCCGCAGCTCCAATACCAAAGGCAACGACAACATCATTTCCAACGGTTCCGGCATCGCGGTCGCGGACGGACAGTGCATGATCATCGTTGATCAGGGCAAAGTCGTCGAGTTCTGCGCCGAGCCCGGCCAGTTCACTTATGACAATTCTTCCGAGCCCAGCATTTTCGCCGGCAAACTCGGCAAATCCATCATCGATACGTTCAAGACGATCGGACGCCGTATCGCGTACGGCGGCGACACCGGCAAGGATCAGCGCGTGTACTACTTCAACCTGAAGGAAATCACCGATAATAAATTCGGTACCGCGGCGCCCGTGCCCTTCAAAGTCGTCATCAACGAGCAGCTCGGCTTCAGACTTTCCGTTGACCTCAAGTGCAACGGCGTGTATTCGTACAAGCTGGTCGACCCAATCCTGTTCTACACCAACGTCTGCGGCAACGTTACCGAAAGCTACAAGCGCGACAAGATCGACGGTATGCTGAAAGGCGAACTCATCCAGGCGCTGCAGCCCGCGCTCGCGGTGCTCTCCGCTAATGGCGTTTCCTACGATCAGATCCCGGCGCATACACCGGAGATCGTCGACGCGCTCAATAACGAGCTTAAAGACGCCTGGGGCAAACGCGGCATTGAGATCTACTCCATGAACATGGGCGTGCCGTCCATCCCCGAGGATCAGAGAAAGAAGATCACCGAATGGGAAGAAACTTCCATGACGCTGAATCCCACAGTGGCCGCGGGCCGTATGACCAACGGTGTCATCTCTGCTATGAACACTGCTGCGGCGAACGAAGGCGGCGCGGTGAACGGCTTCATCGGTATGGGTATGGCCATGAATCAGGGCGCCAACATCAACCAGCTCTTCGCGGCCGGCGCTGAAAACGGCGGCGTAGCCGGCGGCAACGTTCCTCCGGCTCCTCAGGGACCTCAGGGCGGCGAGAAAGCTGACACCTGGGTCTGCCCGGTGTGCGGCGTGACGGTGAACGGCGGCAAGTTCTGCCCCGAGTGCGGTGCCAAGAGACCTGAGGCTAAGCCTGAAGGCTGGACCTGCGAGATCTGCGGCACGGTCAATAAGGGCAACTTCTGCACCGAATGCGGTGCCAAGAGACCCGCAGGTGCTCCGCTGTACCGCTGCGACAAGTGCGGCTGGGAGCCTGAAGATCCCAAGAATCCCCCGAGATTCTGCCCCCAGTGCGGTGACAGATTCGACGAAAACGACAAGATCTGATCATGATTGACTGATTAGACATCCGGCAGCGGTCATTGATGTGTCGTTGCCGGATTTCTTTATTGTCTCTCGTGTACGCGAAAGGAACGAACGCCGATATGAAACTGATCGAACGCTTTTTGAAATACGTATCGTACCCCACCATGTCCGACGAGAACAGCGACACCTGTCCCAGTTCGAAAAAACAGCTGGCGCTGGCGAAAGTGCTGAAAGCCGAACTGGAGGAATTGGGTCTGAAGGCGCGGCTGGACAGGTACGGGTATGTGTACGGCGAACTCCCCGCGAATACGGACGAGCCGATGGCGCGGGTGGGATTCATTGCCCATATGGATACCTCGGATGCCGTGTCGGACACGGGCATCAAGCCTCGGGAACTGCTGTACGAAGGGGGAGACATTGTCCTCAACGAATACGGCGACGCGCCGCTTCTGATGAAAGTTGCGGATTACCCGTATCTGGCAGATTTCGCGGGCAAGCACCTGATCGTGACCGACGGCACCACGCTGCTCGGCGGCGATGACAAGGCGGGCGTTGCGGAAATAATCACTGCGCTGGATGAACTGATCCGGAGCGGGGAAAAGCACGGTAAGATCGCGGTGTGCTTCACGCCGGACGAGGAGATCGGCAGAGGCGCGGATCATTTTGACGTGGAGGCGTTCGGCGTTGACTACGCGTACACGTCGGACGGGGGCAGGCTGGGCGAGCTGGAGTATGAGAACTTCAACGCGGCATCGGCGAAGATCGTTGTCCGCGGCATATCGATCCATCCCGGCAGCGCGAAAAACAAGATGGTCAACGCCGCCGCCATCGCCTGCGAACTCCACAGCCTGCTGCCCAAACGCCAGGTGCCGGAAAAGACCGAGGGCTACCAGGGCTTCTTCCACCTGACCGGCATGAAGGGTGAGACGGAACTGGCGGAGCTTTCATATATTATCCGCGACCACGACCGACAGAAGTTTGAGGACAAAAAGCGGCTGATGAAAGAACTGGTGCGCAAGCTCAATCGCAAATACGGCAAAGGCACGCTGGAACTCACGCTAAAGGATTCGTACTATAACATGAAGGATGTGCTGGCGGACAAAATGTATGTGGTGGAGAAGGCAATGGCGGCAATGCGCGACTGCGGTGTAGAGCCGGTGTGCGTGCCCATCCGCGGCGGTACGGACGGCGCGCGCATCTCGTACATGGGGCTGCCGTGTCCGAATCTGTGCACCGGCGGCGAGAACTACCATTCCCGGTTTGAATTCGTATGTGTGGAGGATATGGCGACGTGCGTCCGGATCCTGAAAAAGCTGATGATCGCAAAATAGAGACGGCCGCTATCGGGCGTGAGCCGGGGTCCTTTCGCTGCGCCGGCGGGAAAAACTGCGGCTGCTGCGTGCTGTCGGAAGGCAGCGCTCAGTATGCGCGTTTTACCGCGGCCAAAGCGGAAAGACTGGCATCGGCGCTTTCCGGTTTTTGTAAGGTCGAACCTTTCGTTTTCATGGACGATCCCGCGGGATACCGCCACAAAGTGCATCTGGTGTTCGGTATGAGAAACGGCCGGCGCGTATGCGGCGTGTACGCCCGGGATTCGCACCGGATCGTGGAGGTCCCGGATTGCGTGATATGCGATAAGGACGCCTGGCAGACCGCGCAAAAACTGAAAGCGCTGATCGATGATTTTCATCTGGAATATTACGACGAGGACCGGGGCACCGGCCTTATACGCCATCTGATCGTGCGATCTTCCGCTTCGGGCGGCGGACTGCTGGCGGTGCTGGTCACGGGCGAAAAGCAATTCCCCGGACGACGGAATTTTGCCGCCGAAGCGCGCCGCCGCATACCGGAACTGACGACGCTGGTCCACAACGTTAATCCGAAGCGGACAACGTTCATTTTCGGAGATTCAGAACAGGTGCTGTTCGGCCCGGGCTATATCGAGGAACGGCTGCTGGGGCGCCGCTTCCGTATCTCACCGGATTCGTTTTTCCAGGTCAATCCGCGCATGGCGGAAAAGCTCTATTCATACGCTATCGAGGCCGCGGAACTGACGGGAGACGACGTGCTCCTGGACGCGTATTGCGGTACCGGAACGATCGGTATCTGCGCCGCTTCCGCCTGCCGTGCGGTGCAGGGGGTCGAACTGAATCCGGCCGCGGTGCGCGACGCTATAGCGGGTGCCAACTTGAACGGCGTTGACAATATACGCTTTTTCCGCGGCGATGCCGGCGATCACCTGCTGCGTGAGAGCCTGCGCGGGGACAGAACGCGAACCGGTTCGGACAATATTGCCGGATCCGGCATCTCCTCGCTTCCGGACGTGGTCATCACCGATCCGCCGCGTTCCGGGTGCACAACGGATTTCCTGAACTCGCTGATTGCCGCCGCTCCCCGCCGGGTGGTTTACGTCTCCTGCGAGCCGTCAACGTTGGTACGCGACCTCGCAGTGCTGCGGGAGGGCGGTTACGTTGTCCGCCGCGCGCGGGGCTTCGATATGTTCGGATTCACTGATCATGTGGAGACGGTATGCAGCTTGTACCGCCAAAAGAAGGACTTCATTTCAGTGCCGTATGAGCCGAAGAATGTGGAGTAAGACATGAGATTTGACAATGCGTATTTTATTACCGGTACGGCCTATGCAGGCAAATCAACCGTGGTAAAATTGCTTGCGGAGAAATATAACGGTATACTGTGTGAAGAAAACTATCATGACCAGCTGCTGCCAGAGCTTGAAAGTACAGAGTTTCCTTTTCTGACGTATACCCGTGATCTGGAGGACTGGCATGACTTCATCAGAAGGACCCCAGAGGAATACAAGGCATGGATGGACGGCGTGTCTCGCGAGTGCGAGATACTGGAACTCAAGATTCTGGATGGCCTTAAGGACCAGGGCAGACCGATATTTGTTGATACAAATATATCGATAGTGATGCTGAAAAGTATTACTCCGGCAGATCATGTGCTGGTCATGCTGGCGGATCCACAAATCTCTGTGCGGCGTTTTTTTGAAAGGCCAGACCGTGAAAAACAGTTTCTGTATCAGCTGATCATGGATGAACCTGATCCTGAGAGGGCGATGGAGAATTATCGGAAAGGGCTCATGCTGATCAATTCACAGGAAAACTATGAACGCTATTTACACTCCGGATTTCATGTGATAATCAGGAATGAAAGCCGAAGCATTGAGCAAACACTGGAAATGGCAGAAAAGGCCTTCGGTTTGCATCGCGTTGGCTGATGCCCGCGAACGGCTGAAAATCACAAAACGAAAAATACATTTGATTGGAGTAAAAAATGAGCTATTACCTTTTGGAAGAGACTATCCGTCCATGTTCTGCCGATGAACTGAAAGATCTGAATGGTCGCAATTATGTTGCGGTCCTGACGACCCCGGAGTGGCTGAGCGAGCGCGACCGTTTCGATATGGGGATCGAACTGGAGCCTGAAGCCGGGAACATCCACAACACAAAGGCCGAGGTTAACTACGACTCGCTCACAGGAACTTTTCTGCTCCCGGACCGTGACAACCTTCAGGAGAAAGATTTCCGTTTTGCCTTCGCGCTGGACGAAAAGGGAGTCGTGTTTATTGACGATACCGGCAAGGCAGAACAAATGATCGACGCAATACGCAGAACGAAGCGTTGGAGATTGCCGAGTCTCGAACGGTTTCTGTACGATTTCCTTGAGCAGATAGTTGACCGGGATCTGGCGATCATGGAGCGTTATGAGAACGAACTGAACCGTATCGAGGATAAGATCCTGTCATCTCAGATGAAGACGGTTCCGTCCCGTGTCAACGAAATACGAAGCGATATCCGTAAGCTGCTGGTACACTACGAGCAGATCATCGACATGACACAGGAACTTGAAGAAAACGAAAACGGGTTCTTCAGCGAGGAAAACCTGCGTTACATACACCTATTCATGAACCTCATGTCGAGGCGGCACGAAATGGCAGTCTCTATCCGTGATTACACCATGCAGATGCGAGACCTCTACAACACTCAGATCGAGGTCAGCCAGAACCGGATAATGACGCTGCTCACAGTGATCACTACGATATTCATGCCTCTGACGCTCCTCACAGGATGGTACGGGATGAACTTCAAGTATATGCCTGAACTCGGATGGCGCATCGGGTACCCTCTGGTGACTCTCGCGGCGGTGGGGATCATAGTCTTCTGTCTGTTGCTCTTCAAGAAAAAGAAGTGGTTGTAAAACCGGGGACGGATATTAATTGAAGCAGGCAATCTCGCCGAAACGACTCACCGTTGCCTTATCGCTGCAAAAAGAAGGGATAATATGAAATACCGAAAAGACAAATACGGCAGGGAATTGTCGGTGCTGGGCTACGGCTGCATGAGATTTGCCAAAAAAGGCGCATCGATCGATCTCGAAAAGGCGGAAAAGGAGATCCTCTCGGCATTTGAGGCGGGCGTGAACTATTTCGACACGGCCTACATATATCCCGGAAGCGAGGCCGCGATAGGCGAGATCTTCGAGAGGAACAATATGCGCGGCAAGATCAACATTGCCACCAAACTTCCTCAGTATCTGATCAGGAGCCGCGCGTCGATTGACAGATACTTTGGCGAAGAACTCTCAAGGCTGCGCACCGATCACGTTGACTATTACCTGATGCACCATCTGACCGACGTCGCAATGTGGGAAAAACTCAAGGCAGTCGGGATCCTGGACTGGATCGGGGAGAAGAAAAAGTCGGGCGCAATAAGGAACATCGGCTTCTCCTATCACGGCAACACGGACAACTTCCTGAAGATACTTGACGACTACGACTGGGATTTTTGCCAGATCCAGTACAACTATCTGGACGACGTGTCTCAGGCGGGTGCGGCAGGGCTGAGAGCCGCGGCGGAAAAGGGGATCCCGGTCATCATTATGGAACCGCTTCGCGGCGGAAAACTTGTGAATATGCTGCCGGATAAAGCCAAAAAGGCTATGAAGGACAGCGGCAGAGGATGGACTCCGGCAGAGTGGGCGTTCCGCTGGCTGTACGACCAGAAAGAAGTCACCGTAGTCCTCTCGGGCATGAACTCTCTGGAAATGGTCGGGGAGAATTGCAGGATCGCGTCGGAAGCGGAAACAGGAGAAATGACCGAAGCTGATTTTGCCGTTCTTGACAAGGTCAAAACCGCCATCCGCGAGAAGGAAAAGATCGGATGCACCGGCTGCAGGTACTGCATGCCCTGCCCAAAGGGAGTGGATATACCGGGCATCTTCCGATGCTACAATGCGATGTATATCGAATCAAAGGGTCAGGGCAGATCTCAGTTCATTCAGACTGTTGGTCTTACGAAGGAACCGGCCTTTGCGGCGCAGTGCGTCGGATGCGGAAAATGCGAGCAGCATTGTCCGCAGAATATACCCATCAGAGAAAAGCTTAAGGAGGCGGACAAGGCGCTCCGTCCGCTGCCGTACAAAATAGGTATAGGCATAGCGCGAAAATTCATGTTCAGGAAGCCGGCGCGGTCTAAAAAAGGCTGATCGGTCTTTTATATCCGCTTTCGAGTTCTCCGACTCAGAGTATCGTAAACGTTTTCAAAGATCCTTATCTGCATATACTATCCATGAAAATATGCAGATAATCCCTTCAACCTCTTGATTTTCTGCATATAAAATGGTATAATTATATGCAGAAAGGAGATGCAATGATGAGAAAGTTCGATTACAGTTTTCTTGATAATGGACTGATCCCGGCAAATCTTGTAGAAATAACGAGCGGGATCTATTCTCTGCAAACGGCCGCAGGTATCAGGAAAGCGCAGTTCAATTCAACTTTTACGGAACTGGAATCGGTTGCGAAAGTGCAGTCGGTCAAAAGTTCCAACGCCATCGAGGGTATCGTAACGAGCGATCAGCGAATCGCGGCTATCGTAAACAACAGCAGCGCTCCTTTGAATCAAAATGAAGCGGAGATCGCCGGTTACCGTGACGCGCTGAATATGATCCATACCGGATATGAGCATATTGGTTTCAATGTGCGGGATATCCTTTTTCTTCACGAGACTATGATGACGCCGTCCGGAGACGCCGACGCCGGCAGATTCAAACAGGCGGACAACATTATTGTCGAGGTAGACTCGTCCGGCAACAGGAAAGTAAGATTCCGTCCCGTTCCTGCCGATGAGACTGCGGCGGCAATGGAGCAGTTAGAGCTTGCATATCTTGACGCCTGCTCGAATTCAAATATCAATCAGTTGCTCCTGATCCCGTGTGTGATTCTCGATTTCCTGTGCATCCATCCTTTCAGAGACGGAAACGGAAGAATGTCGAGGCTGCTTTCTCTATTGCTGCTGTATAAGAACGGGTTCGATGCCGGAAAGTATATCTCTTTTGAGGAGCTGATCAACAAATATAAGGATCTGTATTATGACGCGCTTAAGCGTTCGTCAACAGGGTGGGATACGAATACCAACGACTATTTCCCGTTTATGCAGAACTTCCTGTCAATGCTGTATATGTGCTATAAGGAACTTGACCGGCGGTTTGCCGTCGTACACGGAAAACGCGTCACCAAATCCGCGCGGATCGAAGCAACTGTACTCGGCAGCATTGTCCCCATATCTAAAGCAGAGATTTGTTCTATTCACCCGGATATCAGTCCTACGACTGTGGAGGCCGTCCTCGCGAAGATGGTTAAGGGAGGTCAGATCAAAAGGATCGGTGCGTCGAGAGGCTCCCGCTACATCCGAAACGAATAGGATCGGGGCCGTTTAAAGAAAATGTGGAGGAACATATGCTTATAAGAAAGTTCGCTGAAACAGACGCAAAAGAAGTGTCCGACCTGATCATCAGGACGCTCATGATCTCAAACACAAAGGATTATCCGGCGGAAATGATGCTGGAACTGACCCGCCGCATGCAGCCTGAGGATATCCTCGAACGCGCGCGCCGGACGCATTTTTACGTTGTGGAAGAAAACAACGTCATATTATGATGCGGCGCCATCGGGCCGTATTGGGACAAAACGGATGAGAGCAGTCTGTTTACGATCTTTGTCCTTCCCGAATATCAGGGGCGCGGAATAGGGCGGCGGATCGTCGAAACGCTGGAAAAAGACGAGTATGCCCTGAGAGCGAAGCGGATCGAGATCCCTGCTTCTATTACCGGATTGGAGTTTTACAAAAAGCTGGGATACGACTATAAGGACAACGTCACCGTCCCGGATGAAGAAGGCCTGTACCGGCTGGAAAAATACAGATAACTAGTACATGAGTATCGAACTTAAAAGTATAATCAAAATATTTATCACCGGCTGCCTCTGGGGCACGATCGGACTGTTCGTAAAGCTGATGGAGGGAGAGGGCTCCTCGGCGTCGTACACGAGCTTTCTCAGGCTGTTTTTCGGGGCGCTGCTGCTGGCCGTCATGACGCTGATATTTGACGGTTTTAGGGCATTCCGGATCGGCCGGAGGACGCTGCTCTCGTGCATGCTGCTGGGCATAGTTTGTCAGGGCACGTTCAATATTCTGTACAGCATGTCCGTAAGTATGAACGGCATGTCCGTAGGTTCCGGTCAATGTTGCGGGCTGCGTGCTCACCGCGACCGGCGGCAATTTCAGCGCCGCGTCGATCGTTCCGCTCGGGCTCCTGTTCGGACTTATTGCCACCGCACTGGCGTACGGCTTTTATTTCAGCGGCCTTTCAAAGATCTCGCAGGCCGGTAAAGTGCCGGTGATCGCATCGGTAGAAGTCGTCGTCGCCACGGTGATCGGAGCCTTGGCCTTCACGGAACGAATGACTGCGGTCAGAGTCCTCGGGATCGCGCTGGTCCTGTTTTCGATCGTTTTATTCAATATGAAAGCTGAAGACAATAAAAAAAGGTCGAAAATGAACGAAAACGGGGATATAATAATACAGAAAGCCGACAAAGACCCGGAGGGTAATAGGCAATGAGATCCGATATCAGACTCGCTGAAGTAACCGAAGAAAACTGGCTCGAAGCGGCCAGCCTGAGCGTAAGAGAAGACCAGAAAGAATTTGTTGCCCCCGCGACGGGCATCCTGGCGCGGGGATACGTATACCGTGGCTGTAAAGCGAAAGTGCATGTCATCAAAAACGGCGAGACCGCCGTGGGCCTGGCCCTGGTCAGAGAGTTTACCGACGAGCCGCTCGGCTACGATCTGCAGATTATAGCAGAGGGAACGGGCAACGGCTTCCTGCCCCGAAGAGAAGGATGAAATGAACGGCATGAATAAAGTCATCGTCGGATTGTCCGGCGGCGTGGACAGCGCGGTCGCCGCGTATCTTCTGAAAAAAGACGGTTACGACGTGGTCGGAGTGACGCTGCGCACCTGGCAGTCCGACGACGGTTCCGAGAGCCTTTGCTGCGATATTGACGACGCGAGAAGCGCGGCATTTGCCATCGGTATCGATTACTATCCCGTAAACTGCACGTCAGACTTCAAACGGTACGTCGTTGACCCGTTCGCCGAAGTATACCTGCGGGGGATGACGCCCAATCCGTGCATCGAATGCAACCGCTACGTCAAGTGGGACAAATTGCTGTATTACGCGAAAATCTCCGGCGCGGGGTTTGTAGCGACCGGGCATTATGCGTCGGTCGTCCGGATGGAAAGCGGAAGGTATACATTAAAAAAGGCCGGGTTCGCGGAGAAGGATCAGACTTACATGCTTTACAAACTTACCCAGGAGCAACTGGCCTCGACGCTTATGCCCCTCGGCGGCCTTTCCAAAAGCGAGGTGCGGCAGATCGCGAAAGACGCGGGCCTGCCCGTAGCGTCCAAACCGGATTCGCAGGAAGTATGCTTCGTGACGGACGGCAGTTACGCGGATTTCATTGAAAAAAACATGGGATCCGACGGGGTGCCCGCGGGCAATTTTGTTGATACCGACGGCAATATCCTCGGCAGGCACAAAGGCATCTGCCATTATACCGTCGGCCAGCGCAAGGGTCTCGGCCTCGCGCTCGGGTACCCTGCATACGTCAACGAGATCCGTCCGAACAGCAATGAAGTGGTCGTGGGCGACGAGCGATTCCTTTTCCGCAGCGAACTGCTGTGCGCCGATACCAATTTCATGAGCATACCGGGACTTAACGCGGGGGAAGAGATATCCTGCACCGTAAAGATCCGCTACCGCCACGGCGGAGAGCATGCTATAATATCCTCCGGCGGCGGCAATACGGTAAAGGTCATTTTTGAAAAGCCCGTGCGCGCGCCGACACCGGGACAATCGGCAGTATTTTACGACAGAGAAGAACGGATCATCGGCGGCGGGGTGATCGCCGAAGTCCGGTAGAAAGGCAGCGCGAAGGCGGCGCGGGGGCGGAGCATGAGAAAGTATGCGTATCTGATCGACAA
Organism: Clostridia bacterium; assembly: GCA_017613535.1. GTDB lineage: Bacteria > Bacillota > Clostridia > UBA1212 > UBA1255 > UBA1255. The sequence goes on from JAGADO010000160.1 coordinate 10,641, forward strand.
CGTTAAAAACAGCAGCGGCGAGACGGTCGCCAAGATCATGCTTTACAAGAGCGGGGAAGGCGTTTATCTCTTCGAGTATTCCGTGAAAGACGCGGAAATGTGCACGTCCGACCGCCGGTACGATACGCCGGAAGAAGTGTACGAAGAATGGAACGGTCTAATCGACGAAAGAGGCTGGTTCGATATTGAAGATCCTTTGCCCGGCTGCCAGCACGACGCGTTCATACCTATCCGTATTAAAGGCCGCGACGCCGGCAGGCCCGAGTGGGGTAAATTCGAAACGCTCAAAGACGGACAATGGGTCGACTATTGCCCGGAACAGCCTGATCTTCAGAAAGTGCGCGAACGCTCAGCGATCATCGATATTACGCAGGAACTGTTTTCGTGCCGGGTATATCCGGGCGATATGCCCCCCGAGCGGCTGCGGCTGGCAGATATGGACGCCGGCGATGATATCAACCTTTCGGGGCTTACCATGTGCGCGCATAACGGGACTCATATTGACGCCCCCAGCCACTTCATCAGGGACGGGCTGACCGTTGACCGGATGGGTCTGGAGCCCTTCGTAGGGGATTGCTTCGTCGCGCGGCACGACGGAGACGTTACCGGAGCTGACGCGGTCAATATCCTGGAGGACGCCGTCAAAGCCGGGGCGTGCAGGCGCATTTTGATCGCGGGAAGGGCAACGGTCACGGAAGCGGCAGCAGCGGTATTCGCGGAGGCCGGGCTTTTGCTTTTGGGCAACGAGAGCCAGACCGTCGGACCGGAGGATGCTCCCAAAAAGGTACATATGCTGCTCCTCGGAAGCGGCTGCGCGCTGCTGGAAGGTGTTGTCCTGGACGGCGTGGCGGAAGGCCGTTACTTTCTGAACGCGGCGCCGCTGAATCTGGGAGGCTGTGAAGGCGCGCCCTGCCGTGCATATCTGACAGAGCTTCCGTAACTTAAATCGCGGAGGATGATCTCATGCTTAACCTGGAACTGATAGAAAAGACCGAAGCGTTTTTGAAACAGAAGTTTGACGGTGCCATTTATCTGAACGAGCATCCGGACGCCAAGTCATACCGGATCGAACACACTTACCGGGTGGCCAATATCGGGCGGGAGATAGCGCAAAAAGAAGGCTTTGACGAGACCGAACTGATCATTGCCTGCCTGCTGCACGATGTTTCTTACTGTGAAGAGTTCGGAGAAAACGGCTGGCAGGAGCACGGAAGGCGCGCTGCCTTTATTGCCCGGCCGTTTCTGACGGAGCTGGGCCTTGCGGAAGAGCGGGTCAATGACATCTGCTACGGAATTGCTATCCATGTTGACGACAAAGCGGATTTTGCCGGAGAAAGAACGCCGTTTGCGCTTTCCGTCGGCGACGCGGACAATATTGACCGTTTCGACGTTTACCGGATCCATGAGTCGCTCTGCGGCGATGACTTCATCAATATGACATTTGAGCAGAAACTGCAACACAGTCAAAAACGCCTTAACCGGCTTCGCGAGCTGCTTGAAATGCCAATGGGGACAAAAACCGCTGAGGAGCTTTGGAGATCACGCCTGTCTTTCTACATCACGTTTTACGAGAAAATGGTCCGGCAGCTGGAATGCAGCGAGCGAGTACTTGAATGAGCGAAGTAATCAACACAATTAAATACGGCGACCCCGGGGCAAACATCGTGCTTATCGTACCTGTTGGCGATCACGAGCTGTCTGGTTTGGAGAAAGAATATGAATATATCTGCCGGGCCGCGGCAACCGGTCTTCAGCTTACAGCAGTTATAATTGACGATTGGAATCGCGAACTGTCGCCCTGGAAGGCACCGGCAGTATTCGGTAAAAACGATTTTGGCGACGGCGCGGTTAAAACGCTGCGGAAGCTCCTTTCGTTGACGGAAGACCGGAACAAGACTTATTATATCGGAGGGTATTCGCTGGCGGGACTTTTTGCATTGTGGGCCGCGTATCAAACCGACGTTTTCGCAGGAGCCTGCGCCGCTTCTCCTTCAGTGTGGTTTCCCGTTTTCGTCGACTATATGAGATCCGGCGAGATCAGAACGGACAAGGTATATCTGAGCCTGGGTGATAAAGAGGAGCGTACGAAGAACCCGGTCATGGCAACGGTGGGCAACCGCATCAGAGAATGCTATGACTGGCTAAGTATCAATAATATCTGCTGCATGCTGGAATGGAACGAGGGCAATCATTTCAAAGACCCGGAGCTGCGCACCGCCAAAGCATTTGCATGGCTGATCGCATCGGCGGACACAATTTCAAGGAGTACGACGGGAGACTGTCATGTTTGATGTTGATGATTATTTACAAAAGCTGCTGAGAGAATGTAAAAGCGCTTTCGGCGGACGATTGCTGTATGCAGGACTTCAAGGCAGTTATATGCGCGATGAAGCGACCGATCAGAGCGATATTGACGTCATGATCATCCTTGAAGATTTTTCCGTGGCGGATATGGATGCTTACCGGGAGATCCTCAGAAAGATCGGAAAATATGAAAAATCTTGCGGGTTCATCTGCGGCAAAGATGAGATGATGCGGTGGACTCCTCTTGAGATCTGCCAGCTGCGTAATACCACAAAAGATCTGTTCGGCGAATTGAGAGCCTTTCTTCCGCCTGCAACACGGGAAGACGAGGTCAATTATGTCAAACTGAGTCTGGGAAATCTATATCACGAACTCTGCCATCGCTATGTTCATGCTGGCAGAGAGGAGAATATTGCTGCATTTCGCGGCACTTGTAAAAGTGTATTTTTTCTGATCCAGAATCTGCATTTTCTGGAGAGCGGTTCATTTGCTGTGGCAAAACGGGATCTAAAAGCGCAAGTGTCTGAAGAGGACCGCGCCGTACTTGAAATGGCGGAATTGCCGGACGATTATGATTACGACAGGGCTTTCCGGATGTTATTTCACTGGTGTCAGCGCGCATTCATTCGGGTCAGCCTGATAAAACCGGAAACGACGCGAACCGTTATTCCGGGGATATTGACAAATCGACGGAACGAAAAATGAAATTACTGTTTGAACTGTTTTTAACATTCTCAAAGATCGGGTTGTTTACTTTCGGCGGCGGATACGCGATGATCCCGCTTATCGAAAACGTCTGCGTTACCGGGAAAGAGTGGATAACCCATGAAGAAATGATGGATATCACGGTGATCGCCGAATCGACGCCCGGCCCCATCGCTATCAACTGCGCCACATATGTCGGCTTAAAGAAGAAAGGTTTTTGGGGGGCGGTAGCGGCAACCCTCGGTGTTATCCTGCCCTCATTTCTCATAATACTCCTGATTTCGTTCTTTCTGGACCGCTTTCTTGAGATCAAATGGGTCGCGAGCGCGTTCAAAGGGATCAAAATTGCCGTCGGCATACTGATCCTTGATGCGGCAATAAAGATGGTCGCTAAAATAAAAAAGGAACCGTTCCCGATAGTCATTCTATCCGTTTCATTTGCCTGTATGATGTTGGTCAATATCTTTGCGCTGCGGATCTCGACCATAGTCCTGATGCTGGCAGCTGCGCTAACCGGGCTTTCCGTTTATCTGATAAAGCGGCATAATAAGGAGGTGCCGGAATGATCCTCCTTGAACTGCTCGTCGGCTTCCTCATGATAGGCTGTTTTTCTTTCGGCGGCGCATACGCTGCGATACCGCTGATCCGCGAAGTCGTATTGTCATTTGGCTGGCTGGAAGAAGAAAAACTGTCGTACATGATCGCTGTCAGCGAAAGTACCCCCGGCCCGATCATGGTCAATATGGCAACATATATCGGCAGCGTCAAAGCCGGAGTACCCGGTGCGATCATTGCCACCTTTGCGGTCGTACTGCCGGCGTTTCTGATCGTTATTATATTGATGCTGCTGTTAAAAAAACTGGTCAACAGCGGCGCGTTTCAAGCGACGCTCGGATCTTTGAAATCCTGCGTGACCGGCATAATACTTGCCACCGGCGCATATATGATTCTGACAAACTGCATTGGCAGTTACAGTGGCATTGCAGTCGATTACGTTGCGATCATTTTGACATTAGCCCTTGGCGCGGTCTGCTTCGGGTCAAAAAAGATAATGAAGAAAGGATTGTCCCCGATCATTTTAATATGCATTGCCGGTGTCGCAGGCATTTTGGCGTACGGCTGGTAGTTCAAGGCTCGTGCCATTGACAGAAGCCCGGAGCAAGACGTATTATATCGACGTGTACTATTTAGCGGGGAATAACTGATATGTATTTTTCAAAGCACAATAAAAACACGGTCTATATAAACCACTACAGCGGATTGCTGGAGGTGGAAGGGGAAGGCATCCTCTCCAAAGCAGATGCCGAAGTCCGGCCTGTGCCGGACGAAAATTGGGCCGAGGAGTATAACATCCTGAGCGTTAAAGAAGGTATAACCGGCCTCGGCGAAGGTTATCTGGACGTTTTTACTAATATTGACTGCCTTATACTCAGCCGGACCGTGGAGTCCGTTGTCACCACGCCCGAACTGGACAAGCGTATGCGCAAAAATCGGGTCCTGATCCGCGGAGAATACGACACGTTTGCTGAAACCTTTGCGCAGGAGAAAGGGCTGAAATTCCTGCACTGCGACATACCGCTGGCGGAGGATGAGTTTCCGGAGCATCATGAACACGATATAATTACGCTGCGGTTTCATCCCAAAGGTGCCCCGGATATTCACTACAACTGCTTTACGCCGGGCAGCTCCGCGGGGAGTTACGGCGGCGGTGAATACGCAAACGAACTTCCGAAAGAGTTTTACGCGGGCTGCACGCCGGAAAAGTTTGCGGACAATTTTCCCGAGCGCCTGCGGGATCAGTTGCTGTCAAACGATATGCTCCGCCGTTTCCTGGAGGCAGCCAACCAACGGGGCAAAAGAAAAAAGCGGGCATGACCGGTCGGAAATTACAGGGGGAACAGATTATGAATGCCAAGTTTGTATGTAATTATAAGAAATTGAGATTGTCCTTTAACGAGTTTCACACTGTCGGTGCGGAGGACATGCCGGAATACGGCGAATTTTGCCTGCTCGAATTAAAAGACGGGCGGTATACGGGCGGGGAATGGCATCCGAAGGATTACCGCAACAAAAAATCCCTGGCCGGACATTTCACCAGGGGAACGGCGGATACGGTCGACGCCTCTAAAGTATCGAGATGGCACTCGCTGGACCGGTATGATCTTTCGAACTGCCTGGAGGATGAAGAGATCAATTTTATTAATCTCGGGCCTAAAGAGGAGGGCACTTATACTGTAAAAATCGCGGACTTTAAGTCTTTTAAGGACGGAGAACTGCCGAAACACGAACAATACTGCCTGCTGATCTTAAATAACGGCGGATTGGGCGCCGGCCGATGGGACCAGTTTCCGAACAAGAAGGAAGGCACCTTTATATATGCACCGGCACTGGCCTGCCACAGCATGAAAGAGGTCTGGGCCTGGACGACTTTGAGCTCCGACGATATATTCGCCCGGGAAGAGGAAGCGGAAAAAGAAAGGCAGCACGAGGCGGAACTCAACAAAGATCCCACCGCCGATCCTGACAAATTCAAGTACGGTACGGATATCAACGTATACTACGAAAAAGCGCTGGAAAAGCTTCGTACGGACTATCCGTGGGCAACGCTAACGCAGATGAAAAAGAAAACGCCGTATGTGATCGTGCCGCGTCACGGACAATACATTTTCGGACAGGACAACGGCATATTCATGGGCGAGAAAGTGGTCGAAGAATGGACGGACGGCAATACCGCCGATGAGTTCATTGACTTCCTGTGTGAATATACGAAAGAAGCGGTGCAGAACTCAAACCCATCCGAGAAATTCAGATACGGCATGGATATCGAGGTGTATCTCAAAAAGGCGTTTGAGAATGTTAAAAAGGATTACCATTGGCTCGACGCAAAAATCGTCGAGGGCTCCTGGCACTATTCGATAAGGCAGATCGACGGCGACTGGGAGTTTGTAAGGGAGTACGGTAAAAAGGATGATTTTACCGTGCTGGACTGCGGCACCGCGGAAAAGTTTATAGAAAGTGTGGAGTATGATTATCAGCAGGCGGCGCTCCGGGCAAATCCGGCGGTGGCAACGTATGCCGTTCCGTTCGGGCACGTTGAACTGCACGGCTGGAATCTGGAGAAATACGTCTTTTCGAAGCTTAAAACGGGCGACTATAAAGTAAATGTGCAGGCCGGAGACCGGGTGACCGGCGGCTCGAGAGAGTTCTTCATCACGCCGTACTGTTTTGAGGCAAAAACGTACGGGGAATTTCTGGACCGTTATCTGGAGCTCGTTCCGGGCAGATCCTTCGGGATGTTCAAAGAAGATCTGCTCCCGAATAAAGAATTGCGGGCATTCCTTGGCTATTGACGAATATAATCCGGGAGCTGCGGAGAATAAGCAATGAATTATCTTGAAGAGTATTACAACAATTACAACGAAGAAGGACGACTCCTTTCCCGTCACGGGCAGGTGGAATACCTGACTACGATGAGATATATCGAGGAGTGTCTGAAAGGAGTTCCGGATCTGAATATCCTTGAAGTTGGCGCCGGCACGGGGCGGTACAGCGTGACATTGGCCAAACGCGGGCTGCGGGTGACCGCGGTAGAATTGGTTGAGCACAATTTGGAAATTCTGAGATCTAAATTAGACGGTACGGAATCCATTGTGACAATGCAGGGGAATGCGCTGGAATTGTCCGCGCTATCGGACAACTCTTTCGATTTGACCATGCTGCTCGGTCCGATGTATCACCTTTACACGAAGGAAGATAAGCTGAGGGCGCTCTCGGAAGCCGTGCGGGTGACGAAACCGGGCGGTCATATTCTGGTGGCGTATTGCATGAATGAGCCCACCGTAATTCAGTACGTATTCGGCATGAACAATCTGCACGAAGTGATGGACCTCAACATGCTGACCGCGGACTGGCACTGCGTAAGCGAACCAAAGGAAGTATTCGAGCTTGTGCGTACGGAAGATATTGCGGAGCTGGATGCGGCGGTCAATGTCAAAAGACTTAAGCTCGTCGCCACTGATGGGGCAACGAATTATAAGCGGGAGTTTATTGACGCCATGGATGACGAGACGTTTGACAAGTGGCTGGATTATCACTTCGCGATCTGCGAACGGCAGGATCTGATCGGGGCGTCCCATCATACGCTGGATATACTTCAGAAAGAGTGAGGATTTAATGATATTCGAATCGAAGGAACAGTTTCTTAAACTCGGACTGTATCCTTCATGGGACGCGGCAAATAAGATGTCAGTCCGGCTTGCGGAAAAGCTCGGCTACGAATTCAGCCGCGAATATGTCTGCTACGGGATGGAATAACAGAGGCATCAATACGTGCCTTTTTGCGGGATCATCCGAATTGCCGGGAACTTTTTGGGGGCAATTCCGTCTTTCA
>JAGADO010000161.1 GCA_017613535.1 Clostridia bacterium
ATTGCAAAGAAAGAGGGAAAAGGATATGAATACCCTGTTAAAGGCTCGTTTACGCCCGTACAGGGCCCGTTAAAGGGAACCTGGGCAAATATATCCGGCATCAATGGTACATGATTTGCCAACGAATACTTGACACAGTCGCGGAACGATTTGAAATTTGACAGAGTTTACTCCGAAGCGTATAATAACAGCGTAAGGCAAAGGCGTCTTGGAGAGATCCGGGGCGCCTTTGCCTTTTGTATTTGCAGCAGGCAGAAAAACGGAGCGGTGCGAACGCTTTTTGAATAATACAGGGAGAATAAAGATGGGTCATTTACACGAAGAATGCGGTGTGTTCGGCGTTTACAGCAGGGAAGCGGACGATCTGGCGATGATGACGTATTACGCGCTGTACGCACTCCAGCACAGAGGGCAGGAAAGCGCGGGAATCGTTGTCAACGACGACGGCGTATTTACGTATGCGAAGGGCGAGGGGCTTGTCAGTGAGGTGTTTCACCCGAAAAATCTGCGTTCTCTCGGGAAGGGCAATATCGCGGTCGGCCACGTCCGGTACGCCACTACCGGTGCGAAGCTTCAGCAGAATATTCAGCCTCTGATCGTAAATCATCACAAAGGCAGGATGGCGCTCTGCCACAACGGTAATCTTTCGAATTCGTACGAACTTCGCACGGAGCTGGAGGAGAACGGGGCAATATTCCACACGACCACTGATTCTGAGGTCATTTCGTACATTATCGTGCGCGAACGCCTGAAGCAGGATTCGATCGAAAAAGCGGTCTCGGCCGCGATGGACGTTATCGAAGGAGCATACTCGCTCGTAATAAGCTCTCCACAGAAACTGATTGCCGCCCGCGATCCGCACGGCTTCAGGCCTCTTTGCTACGGTGAAACTGATGACGGAAAGATCGTGTTTGCATCGGAATCGTGCGCGCTTGACGCCGTCGGGGCAAAGCTTGTAAGGGACCTGCTCCCGGGAGAGATCGCCGTCGCCGACAGCAGCGGCATCAGGTTCGACACGTCGAAATGCGGTAAGAAGGAAAAGCGCTTCTGCGTCTTTGAATATATATACTTTGCACGGCCTGACTCGGTAATTGACGGTGCGTCCGTCAGCAGGTGCAGGCGCAATGCCGGCAGGTTCCTCGCGATGCAGCACCCCGTTAAAGCAGATATTGTCATCGGCGTACCTGATTCGGGTCTGGAGGCTGCGATAGGGTACTCGCAGGAATCAGGCATTCCGTACGCGATCGGTTTCACCAAGAACAAATATATTGCGCGTACTTTCATCTCGCCGGACATGGAGCAGCGTTCGCAGGGCGTAGGGATCAAACTGAACCCGATACGCGACGTGATTGCCGGGAAGCGAGTCGTGCTGATCGATGATTCGATAGTGCGAGGCACGACGTGCAGGCATATTGTCGGCCTTTTGTGGCAGGCAGGAGCGAAAGAGATTCATTTCCGTGTAAGTGCGCCTCCGTTCATCGGACCGTGCTACTACGGCACTGATATCGATAATCCTGACGTGCTGATAGCAAACCGCATGAGCATCGGCGAGATCGCGCGCGAGATAGGCGTGACAACGCTCGGCTACCTCAGCATCGAAAACGTCAGGCTCCTTTCGGGAGAGGATACTGGCTTCTGCACGGCGTGCTTCGGCGGGGGATACCCCACGGCGGTCCCGTCGGATACAGCTAAGAACAGATTTGAAACAAGGATCAGCGAGAAAAAGCAGGTTTAATGCAGGCTTAAAGCCGGAGGTATCATATGGCAGCTTTTGAAAAAACACTTTCCGGAATACCTATGATGGACGAGGCGCTCGATTATATCCGCCTCGGTGATAACGTTGTCTGGCAGGTCCCGTCGCTCGATGAGTTCCGGTACGTCGCGGGTCGTTTCGCCGATCAGGCGATCAAGGACGGCAGGAATCTGATCTACATCAGGTTTGCAGAGCACGAGCCGATACTGACGCCGCGTGAAGGACTGAAGATCGAATACGTCGAACTTTCGCACCGCTTCGAAACGTTCACGGTGAATATACATAATCTGATCGAGCGCGAGGGACGCGACGCATTTTACGTTTTTGACTGTCTGTCCGAACTCGAACAGGCGTGGTCGACCGATCTGATGATGGGAAACTTTTTCCACCTTACATGTCCTTTCCTGTTCATACTCGATACGGTTGCGTTTTTCCCGATCATACGCGGCCGCCACTCGTTTGACGCGATCGCCACGATCCGCGACACCACGCAGCTGTTCCTCGACGTGTATAAGGACGCCAGAGATATCTACGTCCGGCCGATGAAAGTGTGGAACCGCTACTCGCAGACAATGTTCCAGCCATACCGCCTTGACCGTTCGGACAACAGTTTCACCGTCCTTTCCGACGGCACCGATGTCAGCCACTTCTACAGCGTTATGAATAAGGAGGCAAATCAGGCGCAGGACCAGAACCTTGACAGCTGGGAGCGCTTCTTCCTGCGCACCAGACTGCTTCACGAAAGCGGCGTGGACGTCAGCGACGAATGCTCCAAGATCTGCAACATAATGCTTACGCGCGACGTTAAAATGCGCGAACTTATAAAGCAGAATTTCCGGCCGGAGGATTATTTCGAGATACATTCGCGAATGGTCGGCACCGGTATGATCGGCGGCAAGGCGTGCGGCATGCTGCTTTCGCGAAAGATCGTCGAAAATTACCGCCCGGATATATTCGAGCGTTTTGAACCGCATGATTCTTTCTACATCGGCTCAGATGTATTTTATGCGTATATCGTTGACAACGGCTTCTGGGATCTCCGCATCCGTCAGCGGACGGAGGAGGGCTATTTCGCGCTCGCAAGCGAGTTCGAAAAGAAGATCATGGAAGGCAGATTTCCGGCAAGGATAGAGGCGGAACTTCAGAGGATCCTTGACTACTACGGCAGCGCTCCCGTGATCGTGCGGTCGAGCTCCATTCTCGAGGACGGTTTCGGCAATGCTTTCGCGGGTAAGTATGAGTCTGTTTTCTGCGGGAATCAGGGCACGCCGGAGGAGCGCCTCAGGGCGTTCGAAGAGGCGGTGAAGACAGTCTACGCCAGCACGATGAGTATGTCTGCGCTCGACTACAGGAAGCGCCGCGGGCTCGACAAGCGTGATGAGCAGATGGCGATCCTGGTCCAGCGCGTTTCCGGCTCGCAGTTCGACGGCTTTTTCATGCCTTGCGCGGCAGGCGTCGGTTATTCGGCAAGCCCTTACCGCATGGGCGCCGAGAAGCCCGAATCGGGCATGCTGAGGCTGGTAATGGGACTGGGCACGGCTGCTGTTGACCGCCGCACCGGATCGTATCCCAGGCTGGTGTCGCTTGACGCGCCGGAGAAGGTGCTCAGCACGAGCGTCAACAACAGACAACAGTTTTCGCAGAGAATCGTTGACGCTATCAGCTCTCAGTCGGGCGAGCTCGAGGGGTTCGATGCGATGAAGATCTGCGGCGCCATTCCCGCACATCTCAAGAAGATAATTTATTCGCATAATTTCGAGACGGAGAATCTCCTGCGCGAGCGCGGCGACTGGCGCGACGTGCTGTTCATCACGTGCGACGGCCTTACGAGGAACAGGCAGCTGATGGCTGACATGCGCGATATCCTCGGACTTATCCAGACGCACTACCAATACCCCGTTGACACCGAATACACGATCAATTTTGCTCCCGACGGCAGTTATGTGATCGATCTTTTGCAATGCCGCCCGCTCCAGCTTACGGCAGAAGGGGATAAAGTCACGGTGCCGGAAGTTACTGATAAACGCGTTGTCCTGCTCGAGACCAGGGGCGTTTCGATGGGATTTTCGCGAAAGCTCAGCCTCGACGGCGTGGTTTATATTGACCCGATCCTGTATTACCGGATGCCGTACAGGCGGAAGTTTGAGATCAAGGAGGCTCTTGCGAAAGTTAATTGGCATTACCGCGGTCAGGGCAAGCATCTTCTGCTGCTTACTCCGGGCAGGATCTGCACTTCTTCTCCCGAGCTTGGCGTGCCGTCGGGCTTTTCGGATATCAGCGAATTTTCGGTGATCGCGGAGGTATCGGAGTCAAGGGCGGGATATATGCCCGAACTGAGCTACGGCAGCCACATTTTCCAGGACCTTGTCGAGGCCGGGATACTTTATACAGCCGTGTTCGAAAGAGAAAGTACCGTCGCGTACACGCCTGAACTTCTGAAGAGTTTCGAGGACAAGACGGATGAGCTTACTGTGCTTGCGGATGATGTCAAAGATGTGTTCCGCGTTTATGAGCCGGCGCCCGGTCAATTAGAGCTTTTCTATGATATGGGTGATGAGCATCTGCTTATAAAGTGCGGCAGTTAGGGTTTTAACCGCTCTGTTGCTCATTTTTGCTGTCTGAAGCCGGATCGGGCTTTGGTTTACGGCAAATTTTACAAAACGGGCGTTTTTTGCCGTAACGGGTTACAGCATAAAAATGAAATTGAGCGGATTTTGCCGTAATTTGGGCTCTTTTGGAACTTGTTAGGGACTGATAACTGCTCAAATTACGGCAAAAAGTGGCAGTTTGTCCCAGAATGCACGTAACCTCTTACGGCAGAAAAAGCAGGTTTAGCCGTTTCATCCGTAAATTCGGAAGCAGTCCATTTCCAAACTGCAAAAATGAGCGATTTTTCTTTTGCTGCTTAAAATCAGACCATTCAGAAAGCCCGCTCTGTTCACGTCATAAAGAAAAGCACCATTTAATACCCGATATGGACTAATCCCCGGCATCATGGTATAATATCAGGCAGATATCCTGATCGGGCGGGGGCAATACCGGATTGATCATCGGTGTGATCTGCGGGGTGGCAGTTATTGCGGCCGTCGCAGCTGTAATTGCCGTAAAGGCAAAGAAAAACAAAAAATAATTGCCGCGGAATTATAAAATGATACAGGTGTAACTTGATGGACTCAAATGATGATTTCCTGCTGTTTGCATGGGAAAAACAGTGCTCATATGATCCGGACGCGACGGACGGAGTTATTTACAAATACCGCTCATCCACGCAGCAGTTTTTCTATTCTTTAACGCATACTTTTGAGGCCGGAAGCGGTAAACCCGTTATCGGTATGTATAAACTCACGACGCTTGACCGTCTTCTGGGAGATTACCGGGCTAACCCCGGAAAATGGAATGAAGAATCTTGGAAGCGGATGTGTGACGATTTCAGACAACATCCTGAAAAAGCGCCCGGCAGTTTTATTCGCCTTAAAGAATTGCATTTTGAACGTGAAAAGCTGAAAGGCCGTACGCTTAATGACGGCCGGAGCATAATTCAGTTCATTGCCGCCGATTGCGCTTCATCAATAAGCTTTGATTCTCCCGAAAAGCTTAAACTCAAGGCGGAAGATTTTTACTATTACAGAGAAGGCGAAAACAGCGGGTATGTGTTTATTTCGCTGAAACATGTCGATAGCGGACGTAACTTTGTCACCTGGGAATGGTGCGGCGAACCACGGTCTGACGGTCATCCTGAACGTGCGGACAGATTCTATGAAACAGACACGGACGAACTTGAGTTTATGATCAGGATCGGAAGCCACACAAAGGACGTTCGCCACCCGCTGATGTTAAAAAAAGGCATTATCGATCCGACGCAGGTCAAGCTGACCAACACCTGCCCGATATGCAGGAAAATAAAGTTCTCTGACGATCTGATGTGCAATAAATGCTGGCGTGAGGCTGATTCTCAGGTCGTTAAATTTGAGAAAGAGTTAGAACAGATCAAATCAAAA
>JAGADO010000162.1 GCA_017613535.1 Clostridia bacterium
GGAGCGATCGGTCATCTTTTATCTTACTGCCAGGAACGAAGGGGCAAGGCCGCCCGAAGAGACTCTTTCGCTTGTCTGTGCTTCTGCTCCGGAGCTGAGGTTCTGTTCTCTTGAGGCCAAAGAAAAGATCTGTATCTATGACGGTGATAATAATGGTTCTGACGGGACAAAAAAGAAAGACGGCAGCCGGAAATGCGACCCGAATAATTGTCCGTACGCGAAACACCACTTTGATAACGAACCTGCTGCTATAAAAGAAGCGATCGGATCAGAGCGGAATTTTATTGACCGCGAATTTGTGAGAGAACTCTCGGCAAAGCATATGGTCTGCCCGTTTGAACTGATGCTCGACCTGACGCTTTTCTGCGACGTTGTCATCGGCGACTACAATTATCTGTTTGATCCCGAGAGCTATCTGAAGCGCTGGTTTTCAGACGAAAGCGGCCGGTATTATTTCCTGATCGATGAGGCGCACCAGCTTCCTGACCGTGTAAGAACGATGTATTCCTCGTCGATCTCTTCTGATGCGCTGATGCGCTGTACGAAGGGGAAGAAACGTCAGAAAATAGGTAAAAAACTTGTTAAAATGGCGGGGCTGTGTTCAGAATTTCAGATCGATGAAGGATCGGAGAAAGAATTTCTTAAAGAGCTCGATGAATCTGCTGATCTGGCGCTCGAATATCTTGAAGATCATGATGATGAAAAATTGCTCGATCTGTGCTTCGAGATGCTTCATTTCAAAACTGTTTCCGCGTATATTCAGAGCGGCGGGTCAATTCTTCACCATTCAGATATCGATGGCGGTACTGTTTCGGTTTACTGCATGGATCCGTCAGTAATCATTCGCGAAAAGTGCGGTCAATCTGACGGGGCTGTTTTGTTTTCCGCGACGCTGCTTCCGGAAAATTATTATAAGTCCGAACTGGGAGGGGAAGATATGCCTTTCGTTTCGGTCAGATCGCCGTTCCCCGAAGAGAATATGCTCGCTTTAGCCGGAACGTTCGCAGACACGCGTTACAGGGCCAGAGAGGCATCTTTACCCGGGATAGCATCTTTTATAGAAAATCTCTCGAAATCGGTTAAAAAGGGCAATTACATCGTTTTTTTCAGCTCCTACGCATTCATGGAGTCAGTTTACTCGCTTTTAGATAAAAATTTCAGGACTGAGGCGGTTTTTATGCAGCCTAGGAAGTCTGTTCAGGCTGACAGGTCTGCTTTTGTAAGCGGTTTTACTGAGGGCCCGGAGAAGCTTCATATCGGGTTCTGCGTTCTGGGCGGAAGTTTTTCAGAGGGGCTTGATCTTCCTGGAGACAGGTTATCCGGTGCGGTGATCGTCGGTACGGGGCTTCCGCAGGTAGGCGAGTATACCGAACTTTTGAGGGCTTATTATGATTCAAACAATAGGGCCGGATTCGAAAGCGCGTATTTCTATCCGGGCGTCAATAAAGTTATCCAGGCTGCCGGAAGGGTGATAAGGTCGCACGAAGACAGAGGATTCGTGCTTTTCCTTGATTCGAGGTATGCCAGGCGCGATCATATCGATGCGATCAGTAACTGTTACAGGTATACTGTCTGCCGCGATCCGGAAAAAGTGATCAGCATGATTGTTGATTTTATTTCTGAAATTTGATAAAATAAAGCTGATTGGTGCTAAAGCCGGTCTGAATATATGAAAGGAGGGTTTAAGCCTTGTCCGAAGTTAATTTCAGATTGCTTTTCGACGAAGATTCGTTCGTTCAGACCCTTGCTTTTATTCACGGTGACGGATCAGAAGACGGTCACGAAGATTGTTGTTTTACGGGGTTCGGCACTGTCGGAAACAGACTTGTATTTGCTGCCGTTGACAGCGGAGAAAAACGATCCGTTGTTCACGGCTCAAATTTTGCCGTAAAAGCCGTAAGGTCGCTTGAGGCTGCCGTTCAGCACAAGGTTCCTTTTATTATCGGCTTTACCGGGTCTTACTTAGACGTTTCGGGCGGTGCAGGACTGCTTTGTGATTTTTCCGATCTGATCGTTTCTATTAGACGCGCTTCCGGAAAGATCCCTCTGATATGCGTGATCGACGGGCAATGTTTCGGAACATTTGCTGTCATTGCCGCTATGTGCGATTTTGTATTCTTATGCGGAGGCACTTCGGCTATTGCCGCTTCTTCAGATACCGCGGTGAATCTTGCCTCAGGCAGGATCGAAGCGGCAGATCTTCTTAAATTTGACGCTGACTATTCAGAAAAGAATTCTGTTATCGTATCAGGAATTTCTTCAGATATAGAAGGGCTCAGGTCATCAATTAACGATTTGTTCAGATATCTTCCTGATTCTGTTTTTTCCGGTGCCCCGTCTGACCGATCGTCTGTTTCGGTTTCCGGCGCTTTGGACAGCGATATCGCCGCGCTGAAGGGAAGAGAACTGGCTGCATCTTTATGCGACGGAGGGACTTTTTATGAACTATCTGCTTCATTCGGTCCGGAAGCATTTACTGGTTTCGGTCAAGTTTTCGGACGTACTGTCGGGATCATCGGGTTCGACACGGAGCAGACAAGCGGTCTTGCAGGTGCAAATGCAATTGTAAAGCTTTTCCGGTTTACAGATTTTTGTGCCACGTTTCGTGTGCCCGCTGTAAAGCTTTTAGACTTTACGGGAGTAAAGTCCACAGATCGTGACGCTTTTAAACTTCCGGGACTGCTCTCAAAATTTATTTTCCGGAACGGAGAAAAGCATCGTTCGATTTCCGTTGTCACCGGTTCCGCATGCGGCGAGCTTGTTCCTGCATTTATTCTGAAGCGCAGATACGATGCGGGTAATTTAGCCATCGCCTGGAAGGGTTCATATATTGACGCTATTAATCCTTGCGCCGCTGCATTGATGAAATTCGGTGAGGATATCAGAAATGATCCAGATCCTGCAGCTGCCAGGAAGAAATATATTGAACTGTATAAGAATGAATTTTCTCGTGCAGAGCTCGCTGCTGAAAAGGGACTTATCGATGACGTGATCGATCCGTCTGAAACGAGGCTCAGGATCGCATCGTATCTGAGCATTTTACAGGGTTAAACGACTGCCGGACCGAAAGGAAGGATAATATGATCAAAAAGTATAACGTTAAAGTTAATGGTGAACAGTTCGAAGTCGAAGTAGAACTGATGGATTCGGAAAACGGTCAGCCGTCAGTTCAGCCTGTTTTTACCGAGACACGCCGCGATTCTGTATCTTCCGCTTCTTCGGTTTCCGCTTCTTTATCTGATGCGGCCTCTCCCGAAGCGGGGGTAGATATTGCGGTAAAGGCGCCTGTTCCCGGAACGGTCCTCAGGGTCAATGTTAAAACAGGTGATGCGATCAAACGCGGTCAATGCCTTCTGGTACTTGAGGCGATGAAGATGGAGAACGAAATTGACGCGCCTGAAGACGGAACCGTTTCGATAATACGCGCAGGCGACGGTAAAAGCGTTGCCGCTGACGAAGTGCTCCTGTACTATCGCAAGTAATTGCGCATCGGCCGGCTGAATTACAGTTAGTTTTTATTTCACGCGGATTATACTCTTGTGACTTACCGAGGTGTGATCATGGGAAAAGTTCGAATTACCGAAACGATTTTAAGAGACGCGCATCAGTCGCTTATCGCGACCAGAATGAAACTTTCGGAGATGCTTCCTGCCGTAGAGCGTCTCGATGCTATCGGATACAACGCGCTTGAGTGCTGGGGGGGAGCGACGTTCGACTCCTGCCTGCGGTTTCTTAACGAAGACCCGTGGGAAAGGCTTCGCGAGATAAAGAAACTCGCTAAAAAAACACCTCTTCAGATGCTTCTCCGCGGTCAGAACCTGCTTGGATACAAGCATTATCCGGATGACGTCGTTGACTACTTCGTACAGAGATCGATCGCCAACGGTATCGATATCATAAGAATATTTGACGCCCTCAACGACCCGAGAAACCTCGAAAGAGCTATTGCCGCCTGCCTCAGAGAAGGGGGACATCCTCAGGGCTGCATCAGCTATACGACCAGCCCGTTCCATAACGCCGAAATATTTGTCAGCGACGCAAAAGCACTTGTTAATATGGGCGCTCAGTCTATCTGCATAAAAGATATGGCAGGCCTGCTTTCTCCGGAAAACGCCTACGAACTCATAAAATCGCTCAAGAGCAGCATAAAGGTTCCGATCGAGCTTCATACGCATTACACTAGCGGTCTCGGTTCGATGACGTATTTAAGGGCTATACAAGCTGGAGTAGATATTATTGACACCGCACTTTCTCCGTTCGCAATGGGTACGTCCCAGCCTCCTACGGAACCGCTCGTCGCAGCACTTGCCGGTACCGAATATGATACAGGACTCGACGTAAAAGCGCTCAATGATCTTTCGGCTTATTTCAGACCGATCAGGGAAAAGTATCTCTCGGACGGAAGGCTCGATCCCAGGATGCTCTGTCCTGATATAAATGCGCTTATCTATCAGGTTCCGGGCGGTATGCTGTCAAATCTCGTTTCGCAGCTTAAGCAGGCGGGTGCGATTGATAAGTATGACGCCGTTCTGGCTGAAGTTCCGGCTGTGCGCGCCGATCTAGGTTATCCGCCTCTCGTTACCCCTACGAGCCAGATCATCGGTTCTCAGGCTGTCCTTAATGTTCTTTCAGGTGAGCGCTATAAGATCGTAACAAACGAAGTGAAAGGACTTGTCGCAGGCGAGTACGGAAAAACGCCTTGCCCGATCCGTCCCGAATTTGTCAAACAGATCCTCGGAGATAAGAAACCGATCACCTGCCGTCCTGCCGATCTGCTAGAAGACAAGCTTCCGGAGTTCCGTGAGGCGGTCGCTCAATATATCGAGCAGGAAGAGGATGTACTTACTTATGCGCTTTTCCCGCAGCCTGCTATCGCGTTTTTCAAAAAGAGGCAGCTTAGCAGATACGGCTACGACGAAGATCATTCAGACGCCGCGCGCATGGCTCATTACGCCTGATCTGGTGAAAACATGGAAAAGACCGTGAAAAAATACGACGCTGTTGTCATCGGAGGAGGTCCGGCCGGAATGATGGCGGCTGTCGTTATGGCAGAGCAGGGGCTTGATATAATAATTGCCGATAAAAATCAGATCCTCGGCCGAAAACTGCGCATAACGGGCAAGGGACGCTGCAATATAACGAATGATTGTGATCCGTCCGAATTCACCAATAAGATCGTTTCGGGCAATAAATTTCTGCTTTCTTCTTTTAAAAAGTTTTCTAACCGCGATCTGATCGATTATTTGAATTCCGCGGGGCTCGAAACTGTCACCGAGCGCGGAGGCAGAGTTTTTCCTTCGTCTTCCAGAGCTTACGACGTGGCCGAATTATTCGTCCGCAGGCTTAAGGAACTTAAGGTTCCGGTGCTTTTCGGTTATACGGCGGATAAGCTTATAATTGATGATGGCGCGGTCCGTGGCGTTGACGGATTTGTTTCAGGGAAGAAGCATATGCTTTATTCTGACCGTGTTCTGCTTGCTTCGGGAGGCGCCACATATAAAGGAACAGGTTCTGACGGCTCCGGTTACAAGCTGGCGATTCAGGCGGGTCATTCTGTTAAAGCACCGCTGCCTTCGCTGATTGCGCTTAAATGCCTCGAAAAAGCCGATTGCGCATCTATGCAGGGTCTGACATTAAAAAACACCGCAATACGCCTTTACGAGGCAAATAAGGCCGTTTTTGAGGATTTCGGAGAGCTGATGTTTACCGACGCCGGTATTACAGGACCAACGGTGCTCAGTCTCAGCCGTTTTTATATTTCGAAGGCATCTTTTGCAGATAAGGTTTTTAATGATTTTGATTCGCTCAGGCCGTTTCTGCGCTTCGATCAGTCTCTGTATTCAACATTGAATTCAGACGGACGCTTCAGGATCGAGCTCGATCTCAAACCTGCCCTTGACGTCAATGAATTAGATAAAAGGCTTTGCGGCGATCTTGGCAAATACAGTGCTAAACTGATCAAAAATGCGCTGAATGACCTGCTTCCGTCAGCGATGATAGTACCAGTTATAAACCGGTCAGGCATAGATCTTTACAAGCATGTATCGGATATTTCTAAAGAGGAACGGATGCGCCTGGTAAACGCTATAAAACATTTCGTATTGACGCCGCTTGGTCCCGATGATCCGGATCACGGGATCGTCACGCAGGGCGGAGTTATGCTAAACGAGATAGATCCTTCAACGCTCGCGTCAAAAAAGTGTAAAGGCCTTTACCTGGCGGGGGAGATCATTGACGCGGACGGACTGACAGGCGGTTATAATCTGACCGTAGTATTTTCGACCGGAAGAGCCGCAGGAAACGCGATCAGCGCTTCGATCGCCGAAATATCTTGATATTTTAGCGCCTTTCGGGTAAAATTTTATATACGGATAACATTTCCGGGGAGGAATCAGTTTTGAGCATTTTAGTAACAGGCGGGACGGGTTTTATTGGCAGCCACACATGCGTAGAGCTTCTTGAGGCAGGCTACGACCTTGTCGTTTTTGATAACTTTTCCAACAGCAAGCCTTCTGTTATCGATAAGATCGCCGATATTTCCGGCCGCGGGTTCAAGTTCTATCATACCGATATGAATGATAAGAATGCGCTTAAGCGTATTTTTGCAGATAATCAGATAGAATGCGTGATCCATTTTGCAGGTTACAAGGCTGTCGGAGAATCTGTCGAGAAGCCTCTTATGTATTATCAGAATAATATCACCGGCACGCTTAATCTGCTTGAAGCTATGACAGATGCAGGCGTAAAGAAGATCGTTTTCAGCTCTTCCGCAACCGTTTACGGCGTTCCCAGGAAAGTTCCGATCACTGAAGACGAACCTCTTTCCGTAACGAATCCGTACGGCAGGACCAAGCTGATGATCGAGGATATCTTAAGAGATCTCTATGTATCGGATGATTCCTGGTCCATCATTATGCTCAGGTATTTCAACCCGGTCGGAGGCCATGAGAGCGGTCTGTTATGCGAGGATCCGAACGGTATCCCGAATAATCTCATGCCAAGGATCCTCGATACTGTTTTCGGAAAACAGGAAAAAATGCAGGTGTTCGGCAACGATTATCCGACCGTTGACGGTACCGGCGTTCGCGATTATATTCACGTTCAGGACCTTGCAAAAGGCCACGTTAAGGCAGTTGAACGGCTGATGCGCGTCAATGAGATCCAGGCCATCAACCTTGGCACGGGCCGCGGATACAGTGTGCTTGAACTTATCAAAACGTTCGAGCAGGTCAATAACGTTTCGATCCCCGTGGAGTTTTCTCCCAGAAGACCGGGTGACGTTGCCGAATGCTTTGCGGATACTAAAAAAGCATATGATCTTCTCGGCTGGAAAGCCGAACTTGGCGTTTCCGAAATGTGCCGCGACAGCTATAAAGCTCGCTTAATGCTTATGCAGGGAAGTGATAACGCATGATAGCAATTAAGAATCACGCGCGAAATATACTTATATTGGTTTCTCTTGTTCTGACCGCCGCTGCAGCTGCCGTTATTTTCTATCCGTTCACCAACGAAAGACAGAAGGAGATAGTTATCGGCGCGAGTTTTATTCTTGTTGCGCTTCTTTGCTTCATCTCTTTTTCGGTTAATAAAAGGATATATTTCAGGCCCGGATGGCTGCTTCAAACAGCGTTCTTTATTACTATATTTGCACTGCTCATCTTTTTCCTTCCGGTTATAGATTTCGAGTTAAACGTGACTGTTTACGCGTTTTTGGCGTTCTTTATTGCTTCTGCCCAGTTCTGTGCTTCCATACAGCTAAGCGCTCTCGAGATCAGAAGGTGGTGGATAGTGCTGATATTCAGCATCGTTAATATCCTGTTCGGCGTTTATTTCCTGAAGCTCTGTTCCGTGCTCAACATTTCGGAATACCCGTCAGTCGGTATTTATATGGTCGTGCTTGCGGTCAATTTCGCGCTGGAACCGTGGGTATATAATAAGAAGAATTGACCGGGGTGACGATCTAATTGGACGATTCGGCTGTCAATAAAAGTTTTGGTATCGATCATTTCGTGCTTCGTACATTGACCCTCGCTCTTCTTACTTCGTACCTGTTTGCATTTTCCGGCATCGTTACGGATAAAGCTTTAATTGTCGTCCTCGGAATCACCGGTTACGCTTCGCTGCCGCTCCTTGCGGTCTGTTCGGTGGAGGCTTACAGGCACACCGGAAAGCTTACCGCATTGATAGTGAGAAATATTATTTTCGCCGTTCTCTGCGCTTTTCCGTACAGATTTGCTTTTTACAGCCAGAAAAGTTTCAGCGACATCAGGTCGTATTTCAGCCTCGCGCTCACATGCTTTTATTGCATTGGGTCTGTAATGCTTTACGACCGTATGAAGACAAAAACTCAAAAAATGTTCAGCGTTGCTTTCCTTTGCGCGATGTCTCTGCTGATAGGAATGGAATTCGCACCGTATATGCCTATCATAGCGTTTACGTTCTTTATTTACCTTAAAGAGCAGGAAGGGAAGGACGAGGCCGCATTCGCTAACGGAGATAAAGACAGGATAGCTGCTGTCGGACGCCGCAAGTATCTTTTATCCCAATACACTTTTATAAAGACGTCTTTCTTTATTGCGACACTCGCGATCGTTGTTCCTGTCGTATCTTTTCTTTTCTCTAAATATGCTCCCGGATACAGCGAGAATTTCGGAGGGGAACTTATCCGTAATTACTGCATGCCCGGTATGCTTCTTTCGCTGCCTCTGATAAGGATATACAACGGTAAAAAGGGAATCGATAACCGTCTTACGAAAGTCGTTTTCAGGGGCTATTATCTGCTATTGCTTGTACTTATTGTGATGATAAAGATATTCTTCCTTTACGATTACTCGCTGCTTCCCGTTTCGGGCTGAGCATTTTCTTTATCAGATATCTCGACTTTTATTAAAGTGATTATTTTATCGTTGCTGCTTTCTACCGTCAGCTTAATGTTTTCGTATTCGGCTTCGGTATGTTCCTTTTCTTCGGGTATCTGTCCGATCAGGCTGATAAAGAAGCCGCTAAGTGTGCCGTATTCATCATCGGGAATATCGATGCCCAGCTCTTTGTTGACAGTCTCTATTTCTGTGAGGCCTGCGACCAGATATACGTTTTCACCAATCTTTCTGATCTCCTGCTCTTCGATAATTGCCTCATCGCCGTCATATTCGTCGCGGATATTGCCGACAAGCTCTTCGAGAATATCTTCCATCGTTACGATGCCTGCTGTTCCGCCGTACTCGTCCACGACTACCGCCAGATGCACGCTTGACGTTTTTAATATATTAAGTACGTCGTCAAGTTTCTGCGATTCCGGTATGTAGCTTGCTTCCCGGACGATGTCGCTCAAACGGAATTTTGTGGGGTCAACACCGAGCAGATCTTTTATATGTATTATCCCGATTATTTCGTCAACGCTTCCTTTATAAACCGGTATTCTCGAATACTTCTCGCCGAGAGCGATCTTCATAACTTCTTCATAGGTACTGTTTTCGTCGATCGCGCTGATCTCGGTCCTGTGCGTCATGACGTCACCGGCAGTTTTATCGTTAAGATCAAACACATTGCTGATCATTTCACGTTCGTCATCGTCAATAGCGCCGCTCTCCTGACCTTCGTTGACAAGAGATATTATAGTATCTTCGGTGATCTTTTCGGGTGTGCGGCTGATTCTCAGTCTGAACAGCGACAATATCGCGCGGGCAATAAAATAGTTAAATTTCACAAAAGGGAAGAATAGAACCCTGAAAAATGAAATGAAATTAATCAGCCCCATTCCGCGCCTTACAGGATCTTTCAGAACTGAATGATGGGGGATAAGATATACGAAAACTGCCGTAAGGAACGTCATTACAAGAAGATATCCGGCAATGACGAGCAGCTTTACCGGTAACTCAAGAAATACGATCCTGCCGATCACGACAGAGAACGAACTGACCAGAGCAATAAACAGGCAAATAAGCCTTCCGAGATGCATTGCCTCGACATAGTCCGTATCATTCTGAGAAACGGCAAGAAGTTTATCGAATTTTTTGCTTTCTTTTTTAGGTGCGTTTTTTCTGATCTCCGATTCGTTCAGGATATCAAGAGCGTATTCAGAACTTGCAAAAACAGAAGATAATGCGAATGAAACTATCGCGATAATCATTTGTATGGGAATACTGGCGTCATCGACCATCGGTCAATATCACAAATCCTTTCCGCCGCGGCCTTTTGCTGCAGCAGGAAAATTATACATTAACATTACACCGCGTGTCAATAAAAACAGAGCCGGACTTCAAGTCCGGCCCCGTTTTAAACCCTGTGCGTTTTATTAAATAATGCTGTTATGAATTATTGATTCTGCGCCTTAGCCTTTTTCTTTTTGCTGAGAACAACTGCAATGATGATGGCTGCTACGAGAACTACGCCGCCAATCGCAAGGCCGATGATCAGACCCCACGGAGTCGTGTCGATGACAGTGATGATCGGCTTGGGAGTAGCAAGCTTTTCAGCAGGTCTCTCATATTTGATGGCGTTCATCGCAACGAGGGAGGTCTTCTTGCTCGTAAGTTTGCACTGGTTGAGATCGAAAGCTTCCTCAGGCTGCTGAGTCTGGATGTGGAAGTTAAGGAAGATCGAAGCGCTCATCGGGATCTTTGCAAGAGTCTCTTCATCGAGATTCAGGTAGATCGACTCAACTGTGCTCTTCCAGTTAGTATCTTCGATAGCATTTCCGGAAGCATCCGTTTTAAGGTTATTCTTATCAAAGTTCGGAGCAGTGCTCGTGGTCTTGCTGTTGATCGTTCCGAGGATCATAGAAGAGAAGCTGTCGTATTTCTCCTGGCTGATGTACTCGCCGTCAAGAGCTTCTTTCTTAAGAATGCAGTTTGCTTCGAAATCATTCAGGGAGATAACGATAGTGTTCTTATTCTGAGGATCATCGGCAGCGTTGCTGTAGAGCTGAGAACCCACGGCATCGATCTCGATGGAGATGTCCTTGATTTTTACATCGAGCTGAGGCTCGCCCTGGACAGGCGTACCGTAAGCAAGGAAACCGTTATTGCGAACGATGTTTTCCATTGTGAAGGTGGTGGACTTATCGAAGTAGACGCTGTCTTCGATCATCGGGATAGCGGCTTCGCCTTCGGCTGCGGTCGCATCGGCCGCGAGAGGCTCTCTCTGAGACTCGGGAACTTCTTTGGAGATCTTATACTTAACGTTACCGGTGTAGTTGTTCTTGGGGAACTTGTAGTTCTTCTTATTAGCGGAAGAGGTCATTTCCTCCATCTTAGCATCGTCGAGTTCAACGTGGAATTCGAGGATCTTCGGCTTCTGAGGAGTTACAGACTCGGGATCTGCTTCGAGAGCAGCCTTAACTTCTTCGATGAAGCTGTCCATCTCTTCGGAAGTGACATACTGAAGAACTTTAATATCGCTGACGTTTCTGATCTTTCCGTTCTCATCGAAACGCATCTCGTAGGGGATCATAACATATTCATCAACGAATTTGATATTGTTCTGGTCGTATTTAACAACGCCCTTCTCGTTCTTACCGGTGCAGATGTATTCGCACTTCTGGTAGAAGAGCTCGATCCTCTGGCCTTCGCCGTCGAGCCAGATGTAATCCTTATTGATCCTGTAGTTGTTAATGTCGATGCGGTCGTAAGAGCCGTCTTCATTCTGATTTTTATCAAGGGCGTATCCGTCGCTGTCATACTTCAGGTTGGGGTTCTTATTAACGTAAGGCTCGCCGTCATCGTACGGATCGACAATCCCGTAGAAGTTTACGGATTCGCGGGTCTTAATAACAGTGCCGTCCTGAATGTGGGTAATATAAGCGTAGTTATAAGGTACTTTAGAATAATGCGCAAGAGCGGGTATCCCGAGGTCTACAGACTGAAGCTGATAGAAGTTAGTATCTGCGCTCTTAGCGGTCTTATTAGCATAGTATCCGTTTGTTTTGGTCGTGCCGGCTCTCCAGATGTATTCATCAGAAACGGCCGAATTTCCTTCTTCATCCGTAAACAGATAAGCTTTTGCTTTTTTATCGTAGACATAGTCAACGAGAATGGGCTTATCGTAGTGAATGGTTACGGAATAGAAATCGAGTCCGCCGGGGCCTTCTACAAAATCAGCAGGTGCGGCAGCTCCTACCGTTTCCGTGGTTCCGTCTTCTTCGGCAAACATGGCCGGAGCAAAAAGAGACATAACCATGGCGAAAAGAACCAGGAATACACAAAGTTTCTTTTTCATTTGAATTCCTCCTATAAAATCCTCGCCGTTATTATAACTGCGGCGCTTTAAAACCACACAAGGGAGTGATTTCTTAATGACATAATTTTATCCTACCGTTTATTTTTTGTCAATACCATTATTTTAATTGTTCTATGATATTTCCTCCGGCCTTTTCGCAAACTTTCCGCTTGAAAAACGGCGTCAATAATATTATAAATAGCGTATTGAACGATGACCGACTGGGGGTACTATCATGTTAGACAGCAGAAAGATCAGATTGACCGAAGACGGACGCGTTTATCTCGTTCCGTACATCCTTGACGCCAGCCCCGAAATGCCAATGTCAGCGTTAAGACCGGCGCTCGTGGTTTGTCCGGGAGGAGGATATCAGGGGCTTTCGGACAGGGAAGGCGAGCCGATCGCTATCGCTTTTGCGGCGCAGGGTTTTCAAACGTTCGTGCTTCATTATTCTGTAGGACAATACGCGTCATTTCCCAATTCTCTTGCCGATTTAATGCGGGCAATGAAAACTGTTCGCGAAGGCGCAGAAGAGTGGCATATCGACCCTGATCATATCGCAGTTTGCGGTTTCAGCGCCGGAGGTCATCTGGCCGCATCGCTCGGGGTATACTGGAACGATCCGGAGATCACCGGGTTCGCCGGAGTCACGCCTGAAGAAGCCAGGCCTGACGCTTTGATCCTGTGCTATCCTGTAATTACTTCTGATTACAGGACAGATCAGGGTACTATCATAACGGCTTCGCAGGGACATGATCCCGATTCGGATATAATATGGAAGCTCGGCCTCGATAAACACGTCGGAACTCACACACCGCCCTGCTATATCACTCATACCTTTTTCGACGTAACCGTTCCGGTCGAGAACTCGCTCGCTTTTGCCAGAGCGCTCACCGAAGCGGAAGTTCCGTATGAACTCCATATTGTTCAGGACGGTGTTCACGGGCTGGCACTGGGCAATCATATCACGTCATACGGTCAATGTCTTTCGGGTGCGAAATTTGCCCCGTGGGTGACCGGTGCAGGTGACTGGATGAGGCGCCTTTTCGACTACGAAGGGCCGGACGAATACCGCTATCCGTCCGCATTGACCAGAAAGCGCTGGTGACAGGCTTAAATTGACCCGATTTGTGTTTTATGTTAAAATAAAGCCGTGAGGGAGGTGTTTCTCTTGCGTACCGTTAAGATATTTGATTCTACGCTGAGGGAC
The DNA here is from genome assembly GCA_017613535.1 of Clostridia bacterium. Classification (GTDB taxonomy): domain Bacteria; phylum Bacillota; class Clostridia; order UBA1212; family UBA1255; genus UBA1255. The sequence goes on from JAGADO010000162.1 coordinate 13,427, forward strand.
GGCGAACAGTCGCCCGGATTCAGTATGAGCGCTAAAGAGAAGATAAAGATGGCCAGGGCGCTTGAACTGCTCGGAGCTGATGTGATCGAGGCGGGATTTCCCGCTGCTTCACCGGGCGATTTCGACAGCGTTGCCGGCATCGCATCTTCGCTTTCGGGTTCCAGCACCGTGGCGGCTCTTGCGAGACTCAATACAAATGATATTGACCTTGCGCGCGACGCTCTTAAAGGTGCGAAAAAATCACGCATTCACGTATTTATTGCCACTTCCGATATTCACCTTGAGTACAAGCTTCATATAAACAGGGAAGAGCTCATTGAACGTGTTAAAACGTTTGTCGCATACGCCGCGGGATTCACGGATGATCTCGAATTTTCGGCAGAGGATGCCACCAGGTCAGACCTCGAATTTCTGATCGAAGTTTACAGAACGGCGGTAAAGGCAGGTGCGACTATCATCAACGTTCCGGACACGGTAGGCTACGCCTCTCCCGAAGATATGGCGCGTATAATCAAGCGCATCAGATCTGACGAAATGCTTAAAGAAATACCTATCTCCGTACACTGTCACAATGACCTCGGTATGGCTGTTGCAAATTCTCTCGAGGCTGTGAGGCTCGGGGCCGATCAGGTCGAATGCACAGTTAACGGCATCGGTGAGCGTGCGGGCAACGCGGCTCTCGAAGAGGTCGTTATGAACCTGAAGGTCAGAGGCGATTACTATGACGCCGATACGAATATCAATACAAAGCGTATCATAACGACAAGCAAGCTTTTGTCAATGATCACGGGCGTTCGCGTGCAGCCTAACAAGGCAATAACCGGCGCCAATGCTTTTGCCCACGAGGCCGGTATCCACCAGCACGGCGTTATGGAGAACAGAGCCACGTATGAGGTAATGACGCCAGAATCGGTTGGCCTTACCGAAAACGTTATCGTTCTGGGCAAGCATTCGGGACGCCATGCGTTCGAAGAAAAGCTTCAGGAAATGGGACTCAGCCTTCCGAAAGAAAGACTTGACACCATATTTGCGGATTTCAAACTTCTCGCGGATAAAAAGAAAGTCATAACCGATAAAGATATCGAGGCTCTTTTAAAGAATTCGATCTCAGAGATCCCGCGCATATACAGGCTTGACCGGTACATTATAAGTTCCAGTAATATGCTTTCTAACACGTGCTGCATACGACTTAAAAAGAACGGCGAACCTATACCGGAAGGCACTGCTATGGGAGGCGGACCGATCGACGCGGCATTCAATGCGATAAACCTCGCCACGGGGCTTGATCTGACGCTTGCTGAGTATAAGATCGAAGCTGTTACGGGTGGTGCTGATGCTCAGGGTGCCGTTTCGGTAAGGATCAGAAAAGACGATAAAGCGTACAAAGGATACGGCGTCGATCCTAACATTTTCGAGGCGAGCATAAAGGCGTATCTTAGCGCTATAAATAACATGCTATACCAGCTTGAACAAAGCGGTTCAGCGCAGGGAAGGAGCGGCGGTCAATGAGCGGTCCTTCTTTTACCCATATGTCCCTCTCAAGAAGAATTCTCTCGGTAAAGGCAGGGAAGGATCACGTCGAACCGGGCGAACTCTGTTCGTGCAAGCTCGATCTGGCGATGGGCAATGACATCACCGTCCCGCCTGCGATAAATGTTTTCGAAAAGCATTTTCCGGACGGCGCGCTTAATAAGGATTGCCGCTATATCTTCTGCATGGACCACTTTGTCCCATGTAAAGATATCAGATCTGCGCAAAACGTTAAACAATGCCGCGAATTTGCCAAAAAACACGCCGAAATTCTATTTTTTGACGTCGGAACTGCCGGTATTGAACACTGCTTTCTGCCTGAGAGCGGTTTTATCCGTCCCGGAGATGCCGTTA
>JAGADO010000163.1 GCA_017613535.1 Clostridia bacterium
CTGCCCGGACGCACGCCTGTCCCCTGTCCCGCAGATCTGCCATATTAAGGAGGTTTTTATGAAAATTTCAGAAATCGATCAAAATCTGAGAGTACCGGAAACGCTGACGCTGCCGGACGTTAAATGGTTCGGGGCCGGGGAAGGCAAATTCAGGCTGTACGGCGCCGCCGAATCGGGCAAAGAGGGAAACGGACCGTTCATAAGAATGCCGTCTGAGATTGCCGTCGGTGTCAGCCTGAACGTCGGAGGACTGGCAACAAACACTGCGGGCGTCAGGCTGAGACTGAGGACCGACTCGCCGTACGTTGCCATCCACGCCGAATGGGTAAACACGTGCGCATTCCCGCACATGCCGCTCTCGGGAACGTCGGGCTTTGACCTGTACCGCATAAAAGACGGCCGCCAGGAATTCGCGGGACTGTACACCCCGCCCTACGGGATCGACCACGGATACGAAAGCGTCCTCGCGACCCCCGGAGGCATGCAGGACCTGGTCATCTACTTCCCCCTTTACAACGACGTATCGAAACTCTACATCGGCGTCAGCGACGGCGCGCGATTCGAAGAACCGGCAACATACGCATTCGACCTGCCCGTCGTATTCTACGGCTCATCGATCACACAGGGCGGATGCGCGTCAAGGCCGGCCAACGCATATCAGAACATGCTCTCACGCGCGCTTGACATCGACATACTGAACCTGGGCTTCTCCGGCTCGGCACTCGGCGAGGACAAGATCGCGGAATACATTGCCGCCCTACCGATGCTCGCATTCGTCTGCGACTACGACCACAACGCCCCCAGCGAAGAACACCTCAGACGCACCCACTACCCGCTGTACAAAAAGGTCCGCGAAGCAAACCCCGACCTGCCGATCGTGTTATTGTCCAAACCGGACGGCCGCAACATAAACCGAGACATTTACGACATCAACCTCCGCCGCTCGGAAATCGTAAGAAACACGTACGAGCGAGCCAAAGCGGCAGGAGACGAAAACATCTACTACATCGACGGCTTCTCGCTCTTCGAAGAAGACGAGCTCCAGGCGGCAACGGTCGACGGCTGCCACCCTGGCGACCTCGGCTTCTACTACTTCTACAAAGCGCTCGCACCGCTACTGCGATCGATCATTTCGAATCGCTAGAACACCTCAAAAAACGATACGGCCCGGGACCTACCCGAGCCGTACTTTTTATACTATATCAAACTCACCGCAACGCAGCCGGTCAGGACTTATGCGTAAGCGCGACGTAAGCGATCATAAGACCGATCAGGCTGCTGAAAATGTAGAGCAGATTCCAAAGCAGCACCGACCACGAAAAACCCATCACGATCAGGAAAACCACCGCATTCGTCACAAGCGCCGCGATCAGGCAGCTGCCCGCCTTCCTGACAACGATAAGCGAAACGAAACCGGACAGGAACGCACAAACCGGCAGGACAACGAGCCTGAAGACCTGCTTATACGTATCGGCTCCGACAATAAGCCTTGACGCCGCCAGGCCAAGAAGCCCGATCGCCAGAAACACGATCACCGCGGCCGCCAGTTTAACAAAATCGATTATTCCGATTTTCCTGTCAGACTCTGCCATGCGTACAAAAACCCAGACCCCCGCCTAAACGGATGTCAAACAAAAGTCAGAAGCAGATCGCGAGATCTGTCAGAATGCCGAATAAGCAGCAGCTCCGTCTTCCTCGTCGGTAACTTCGGCGAGCACGTCAACGTTCGAAGGAGCGATAACGTAGATCAGATCCGAAACACGCTGGATGCTGCAATCAAGAGCGTAGCAGCAGCCGGAAACGAAGTCGAAAATACGTCTGCGGTCATTAACCTCAGGAACGAACTCGAGATTAAGCACAACGGTCATCTGGCCTCTTAAATGAGAGCAGATCGCTTCGCAGTTCTCGAACGAAGCCGGCTTGGAAAGGACAACGCGGAGATTTGAATTAACTCCCATGCTGATGACCTTACCGGTCCTCTCGCCGGACTGAGCGGATTTCTCGGTATGCTCCGCACGTTTTTCGGGCTGAGCCTCACGGACGGACGAACGCGTGCCGTAATTAGCGCTGGCGGCAGTGCCGACACGGCTGTAGCGGTCTTTCGTGATAACGGTGTACTCGTCTTCCGAATCAGCGATGCTGGCCTTCTCGTCTACGTCTTCGTCAAAATACTCGTCCGTATCCGGTGCGGTATTACCGCTGCCAAAACCAAGGAAATTCTTGAAGCGTGAAAAAACTTCTGCCATCGAAATAGCCTCCTTATCTTCCGTAAATCGTAAAATTCTTTAGTAATATGACTGCATCACGATCCTCATCCGAAGATCCTGTGCCCGACGCGAATCATATTAGAACCGCACTTCACTGCGGTAACAAAATCCGCGCTCATACCCATCGAAAGGGTAGTCATAGAGAGATTATATATGTTTTTCTTGTTAATGTCAACAAATAATTTATGTGTTTTTGTAAAAATATCTGTCAGAAACGCCTCATCGGCATCCCTGGGGGCCATTGTCATCAGCCCGTCGACCCTGACGCCCGGCAGTTCCGCGCATGCTCTGGCAAGATCTTCCGCCTCCTCCGGTCTCACGCCGGACTTGCTCTCCTCCCCGGAAACGTTGACCTCGATCAGAATGTGCGTCACGACGCCTGCCTTTTCGCTCCTCTGCGAGATCTCGCGCGCAAGCTTCAGGCTGTCGCACGAATGGATGAGTTTGACTTTTCCGATGACATATTTTACTTTGTTCGTCTGAAGGTGGCCGATAAGGTGCCAGCTGATTTCCGGCACATCGATCCCGTTTTGGCGCATCTCATCGAGCGCGTTCCACTTTTCGATCAGCATCTGCACGCGGTTTTCGGCAAGCTCCGTCTGACCGGCTCTGGCCGCTTCGAGCACCGCTTCGGCATCGGAATATTTTGTAACGGCAACGATCGTGACGTTGTCGCCCGGGCGGCCGGATTCTTCGAGCGCACGGCGAACTTCCTCTTTAACAACGCAAATGTTTTCCGCTATTGACAACTCATATCCCCTGCCCTTCGTAAACTTTGTCGTAGTTGACAACATATTCGTCATTTTCGCGCACCGAAATTCCAGTGCCGTCGTCAAGCGTCGATCTGCTGTTGATGATCGCGTAGTCATTGTCCCTGCCCAGCACGTTCACGTAAGCATACCGTATATACCCGGACCTCACGATCGTCAATCTCGCCGTTACGCCTGCCGTATCCCATTCCGACAGCACTCTCAGAGGAACTTTAAGTCCCTCTACATGAGTGAACACGACGCGCCCTTCTTCCGACCGGATCGAGACCGTGCCGTCAAGCGACCTGGACGCTTTGAACACCGCGATCGTTCTGTTTCCGCAATAGTACAGCCCGATGATCTCTGCGTTGAAGCTGAGGTTTTCGTCAGGGACGTAGATCTCGGCGATCTCGCCGAACGAGATGTGGTGCGATTCGGGATCATCTACCGGAAGCGTGATATAGTAGCTGTTCTCGGTAGCTATCCTCGCGAGCACCGTGCCGTTAGTGACGGACTGCCCGGACGATACGCTGAGCTCGCCCGAAGGCAGAGTGATCGTTCCGAGTTCCGTGGCCGACAGCGTGCTCGAAAGCATTGACGTGAAATTAGTGACGGCGATCCTGTCTTCAAGCGCCTTTGACGCCTCCGTGACCCTGCCCTCGTTACCGTCGCACCTGAACGAAATTATGCCGGAACAGTTCGCGTGGACCTCGTGCATCGACGAAGAAATCCTGTTCAGAATTGAATTGCGCTCTTTCTGAAGGCCGGAAATATATGTATCGGTGCTTTCGGAACTCATTTCGAGTTCATTTTTGCGCGAGAACAGATCATCGAGCGTCATGAAAGAATTGTGGTAGCCGGACAATCCTCCGGACATTGCCAGCGATGCCAGATTATCGATCTCTCCGTCAATAGCGTTTTCGAGCGCGAGCATTTCTCCGCTTTTTCCGCCTTCGACATACGCCGCCGCTTTTTTAGCTGCCGAGATCTTCCCCTCCACTTCCTTAAGCTCCGCCAGTGCATCCGAGTACTCCGCCTTCACCACGTGGCCGATGACAGAGTTTTTACTGACGCGGTCGCCTTCGTTCACTGAAGGCATGAACACGCCGGAAAATGCGGAATATACGGGTGTTTCGGCGCGCAGGAAGGACAATTCGCCGTATGCCGCGTCTTCGATATATCCCGCGGACAGATACTGGGTGTTGATCTTGCTGCCTTTATTTGAGTTCACCGTGATCAGCAGGATGATGAGGGCGACAACGAGCACGACGGCGATCACTTTGAATATGTTTCCGACGGTGCGTCTGCGCTTCGCTTTCGCGATCGCAAGCCTTTTTTCGTGGGCAGTCAGCGGCTTTTCTTCAACCTTCTGCTCTTCCTGCTTCTTTACATTTTCTTTCTCTTTTTTAGGCTTCGCTTTGCGCCGGGCGGCCTTTTTATTCTTTTCGTCCTTCTTGTTCTTACCGGCGTTTCCGGCGGCGCTCTGACCGGCGTTTTGCGGCTGCGTACGGTTGGAATCATTGTCGTAGCGGTTCCGGTTACTTACGTGGCTGTATTGACTGCGGCCCGACCTGTTCTGAGCGGTTCTCTCCGTCGCCTGAGCTCCGGTACGCTCGGATATGCGCTCGGATGTACGCTCAGAAGTACGCTCCGGAGTGCGCGAGGTATTGCCCTCAGCCGTCCTGGCCGGAGTCCTGTTTCCGGAATCCGAAGCGTTGCCCTGGCGCGTCCTCAGATGAGCTCCGCTTTCGATCGCAGCCCTTATATCCGCGTCATACCTGTGGCCGGGAGCCGTTATGCCCGTGCCGCCGCTCTCCGCCGTGTCACCGTAGCTCTCACGCTCGTAAACACGTTCCGCCTCGCGAGGCGCCGGCGGCTGCTCTTCCGGTATCTCATAACCGTAGGCATCGTAGCGCTTCCGGTCTTTACCGCCGGAATTTATTTTAACAAGCCTTACTTCTCCGCTTTTTTTGTTGTTACCGTTTTCTGCCATGTCTTCCTCTTTTGTAAAAATAAAACGTTTGTAACCTTTATACCCTTTATAACTTTTCGAGCGCATCGGCGGCAAGTATCGCGCCTAGCTTTACGTTGAAATAAGTCAGTCCTCCCTGCATGAACGCGGTGTAGGGTGGTATCATCGGTCCGTCCGCGCTGAACTCTATCGACGAGCCCTGTACGAAATTACCGGCTGCCATTATAACCTGTGCCTCATACCCGGGCATGTCGTCCGCCACGGGTACGGCGTCCGAATCGACGGGAGCAGCTTTCTGCACCATTCTGCAGAATTCGGACAGTTTTTCGGGCGATCTGAACGTCACAGTCTGAACGATGTCGGAGCGTTCCGCGTCAAACGCCGGAGATGTGTCGTACCCGAGCATTTCGAAAAGTTTGGCCGTGAACACCGCGCCTTTGAGGCTTTCCGAAACGATATGCGGGGCAAAATAAAACCCCTGGATCATGCTGCGCGTTGTCCCAACGGAAGCTCCGACGTGTCTGCCGAGGCCCGGTGCGGTCAATCTGTTCGCGCATTTTCTTACGTATTCTGCTTTGCCGGCAATATATCCTCCGGTGAGGGCGAGTCCTCCGCCCGGGTTTTTTATGAGCGAGCCGACAATGTAGTCCACGCCTCCCCCGACAGGTTCGGCCGTGTCAACGAACTCTCCGTAGCAGTTATCGCACATCACAGCAGTGTCCGGCGAAGCTTCCTTAACCGCCGCAGCGATCTTAAGGAGCGTTTCAACGCTTATGGCGTCCCGCAGGCTGTAGCCGCGCGACCTTTGCATTATTGCCAGTTTAGCCCCTTTGACTTCGCGCGCGATAGCGTCGAAATCAGGTTCGCCGTCCGGGAGCAGATCCACCTGCCTGTATTTTACGCCGAAATCCATAAGGGATCCTTCGTCTTTTTCTCCTCTTATTCCGAGCACTTCTTCGAGCGTGTCGTACGGCTTTCCGGTCACGGAAACGACCGTGTCTCCCGGCCTGAGTATGCCGAAAAGCGCCACGCTCAGCGCGTGCGTGCCTGAAATGAACTGACTGCGTACGAGCGCGTCTTCGCACCCGAAAGCGTCGGCATATATCCGGTCAAGCATCTCTCTGCCTATGTCGGCATACCCGTACCCTGTCGAGAAGTTGAAGTGTCTCTCGGCGAGTCCGTTTTTTTGCATGCTGCGCAGTACTTTGAGCTGATTGTAATCTCTGATCCTGTCTATTTTATCGAAAACCGGCTTCACTGCCTTATCGCATTTTTCCGCAAGGCGGCATATCCTGTCTTCGACTCCGAATTCTTCTTTTATCTTCTCGTAAACCGTGTTCATCTTCCGTATTTCCGTCCGTTTATCCTGTCTTTTTCCGCTTCCCGTCCGCTACGGGTTCGGCGTTAGTTTATCTGTTTTTATATCATCGTCTGATGCTCCGTTTATGACAATGTTTTCCTGTATGTCCCAGGTGCAGACCGTGCCGGCAATATTTCGTATCTGGTACACGATACCCGATCCGCCCATCGTTATCCCGCTATAAAGGTTCGACGCATCGCCGATCGCGTAGATATCGTACGGGGCGATCAGCTGGCGTGCTCCGACTGAGATATACTCGTCGCTGACAACGCGCAGTTCGGTCATTGCCAGTATCCTGACGCCGTTGATGCTTATCGCCTGTGCCCCGCTTGCTCTTAGTTCGTTTATGAGCAGCAGCAGTCTGCTCTGAACGGTGTTCACGTTCGTGCGTTCGGTGAAGTCTACCTGTATGTGTATTCCGCGCCCTTTTACGGTTGTGAGGCCGGCGAATGTGCGCACTCTGCCGAGTTCTTCCCTTAGCGCCGCCAGCTGTTCGTCCTGAGATGACTGTTCCACGAGATCGAGCCTGTTCTGGAGTTCGTCCCTCTCGGCGGTAAGTGATCCGAGCTCAGAGTGAAGGTTGTTTATGGTGCTCAGGAGCTGGTTTATCTGCTGCTCTGCTTCAGGTTCAGCGCTGCTTCTGGATGCGACAGATCTGAACTGGAGTGCCGCGGCGATACCTACGATCAGGCAGAGTGCCGTGAGCAATACGGTGCGCACGATCTTTCCGGCGCCTTCTTTCCTGACCGCGCCGATCTCTTTTTCTGCCGCGCTTCTCGTTCCCGCGGCGTAGGATGAGCCCTGGGAACGCCAGAACTTCCTTGCCCAGTTCACGAGCGAAGGATCGGGGCCGGTGTCTCCTCCCGCTAAAGGATCGGCAGGTTCATTGTACGACGCGTCATTGCGCGCCGCTTCAGTTCCGGTCTTTACACCGTAGCTCGCGTTTTGCGAAACATTTGCGTCATATGTATTATTCGCGTCGTGCGCTTCATGAACGCCGCGGCCGGAATTCTCCGCTTCTCCCAATATTTTGCGAAGCTGTTCTTCCGCGTTCTCCGAAGACGCCGCAGATGATTTTCCGCCGGCATTTGCGTCGGTTCCGCGGTTCGTGTCTCCGAGGGCAAGTTCGTCAGCTATATCGTTAAAATTGTTGTCGTCAATGCTCATCCTGCAGCACCTCCTTTTCCGTTTTAGATCGCGGTCAATAAAGTTTGTTTATGAGTTTCTGGTGATCTCCGGTGAAGGAGCCGATCACTATCTTATCCGATTTCTGCACGTCGTAAAGCAGGTTCTGAGATACGATTGTGGCATATATCCTGCTTTCCTGGTACGATTTCAAAAGCACGTCCGGGTCGCCTACCGCGCTGATGCGGTAAGGAGCGAAGAGCCTGACGCCGTTGACCCTTATGCTAGGGCCGAGGCAGAGCACTTCGCTGGTGGCAACGATCCGCTCTCCGTTGATCGATATTGCCTGCGCTCCCGCCTCTTTAAGGACGTTCAGTATTTCCGTGAGGTACGTGTCGTGTACGAGCGATCGCTGTACGAGGCCGGAGTCGTCAAGCTTGATGATGATGCCGCTTCCGGCGACTGTCGTGAGTCCGGCGCACAGACGCATAGATTCCAGGTCTTTGCTGTACATACTGAGGAGATTGTAAAAATCTCTGTCTGTTTCTTTCAGGTCGGCAAGTACGATCCTGTATCTGCTTTCGATGGCGGCAATGTCGCTTCTGAGTGTTTCTGCTTCGGCCGAGAGTTCTTCGGCTTCCTTCGTATACTGCTCGATCAGAGCCTTGTTTTCGGCCCTTTTAGCGTTTGCTTCGCGCCGTCCCGTGACGATCTTTCCGGTGACGATCGCTCCGATGGCAACGAATATGGCGAGCATCACGGCATAGTAGATGCGTTTTTGCGTCCCGCCTCTTTGTGCCCTTTCCGCAGCCAATTTCGTCACCTCCGTTCATGCCTTCATAAGCAAATAGATATACATATTAATTATACTCTATTATATCTCAAGTGTCAAACCTCGCGGGACAGGGGACAGGCGTGCGTGCGGGAGCAGCGGGACAGGGGACAGGCCGTTGTCCACAGGGGTCGTTTATTTTTGTTGCGCTTTAACGACCGTAAAAAGCAAAAAGTCTCCGAATGCCTGTGGACAACGGCCTGTCCCCTGTCCCGCTGCTCCCGCACGCACGCCTGTCCCCTGTCCCGCTTTTATTTGCCGCCGGATTGTGGTATTATTGTCACCGGTTTAGAGCCGCTCGAAGGAGGAACAAAGAACCATGGCGCTGACAGTCGGGATCTGCACGCTCGGGTGCAAAGTGAATTATTACGAAAGCGAATGCATAAGAGGAATGCTCGAAAAAGAAGGCTTTATTGTCCGCGACTTCTCCGAAGCATGCGACGTTTACGTTATCAACTCATGCACCGTAACGGCCGAAGGCGACAGGAAGGTCATGCAGGCTTGCCGCCGCGCAGTAAAAACGAATCCGGACGCATTCATATGCGTCACAGGCTGCACCGCACAGATCGCGCCCGAAAAACTTGCCGCCATAAAAGGCATCGGATATATCTGCGGAAACAGATCTAAAAAAACCGTTGTCGATAAAATAAAAGAGTACGCCGCGGGCAATTTTCCGCCCTCAGATGGGCCGGAGATCGACGTGAGCGAATTCGGAAAGACGGCCGTGTACGAACCGCTTAAGCTGACGTCAACGGCTCACACGAGGGCGGTCATCAAAATCGAAGACGGCTGCAATAGCTCCTGCGCGTACTGCATAATCCACACTGCGCGGGGCCCCGCAAGATCGCGGCCGGAAAAAGACGTGCTCGAAGAAGCAGAAAGAATTGCCGCCGCGGGATACAAAGAAGTAATATTGACCGGCATCGAATTGTCCTCGTATAGCGGAGACCTCCCGGAACTCGTAAAAAAGACCGGAGAGATCCCCGGCATCGAAAGGATCAGGCTCGGATCGCTTGACCCGTACTACATCACAAAAGAGCGAATAATAAAATTCAGCGCGGCCCCGAAGCTCATGCCCCACTTCCACATCTCCCTTCAGAGCGGAAGTTCGCGCGTGCTTGCGGCGATGCGCCGCAAATATAACGCAAAAACAGCGCTCGAGCGCATAATGTTCCTGAAGGAGACGTTCCCGGCGGCGTGTCTTTTTGCCGACATTATCGTAGGATTCCCCGGCGAAACTGAAGAAGATTTTAACGAAACGGTCGAATTTATAAAAAAAGTGCGTTTTCTGCACCTTCACATCTTCCCGTTCTCGAAGCGCGCCGGAACGACTGCGGCGTCGATGCCCGGTCAGATCAGCACGGAGGAGAAACGGTCAAGGGCTGCAAAGCTCGCCGCGATACAGAGGGAGATCAAAAAGGAGCTGCTCGAAGAGGTGGTCCGCCAGGGCAATGACGGCCGGATCCTGAATGTTTTGTTCGAGGAGGGCGGTACCGGTCATTCCGAGGAGTTCATAGAGGTAAAAAAAGCGAAGGCCGGATACGGTCCGGCCCCCGGGGCTCTTACTGAAAAAGGCGCGGTCACGCCGTGCAGGCCGCTTTATACGGACGGCGACGTCATTTATGTTCTCCCTTGCGAAAGCATAAGCTCACAGCGCAATTAAGCGATACATAAACGAGCACGCGATCCCGGCCCGGCTTTTTCCGCCGCGCGGCACATCACATATTTTTACGGTTCGTTTCGACCTCGTTGTACGTTTTAGCAAGAAACTCGCTAAGACCGAGAAGAGTATTGTCAACGTACTCCCTCGTGCCGCGCTTGATCTCTTTCGCCGTCGCTCCCGCCTCGGCAACGATCTTCTCCGCCTGCGCGTTTGCCGCCTGCGTTATCTCGTGCTCGTCGACAAGCTGCTGCCTGCGTGTCTCGGCGTCGCGTATGATAAGTTCGGCCTGGTTATGCGCTTCGCTCACGATCCCGTTTGCCTCGTCCTTCGCGTTCGCGATGATTTCTTCGGCATCCTCTTTCGCTTTGCTGACAACGTCGTCGGCACTGTCGTTCGCCCTGCTCCAGACTTCGCGGCTCTTTTTATAAAATTCGCTCGCCCTGACCGTCTCTTCCGGAAGCGAATTCCTGAGCTCGTCAATGATTCCCAGAACTTCGTCCCTGTCAACGGAGACTTTGTTGTTAAACATTGATTTTTTAGCGTCGCTGATCATGCTCTGCAGCATGTCAAGCAGATCCAGACTCTGGACGTCCTGTTCCATAAACTACACTCCCCCTGTTTGTTGTTTGTTTTTCAGCGCCCTAACGGAGCTGACGATATCCTTTTCTATTTCTTTCGGGACAAGTCCCTTTATGCTGCCGCCGTGCCAGGCGAGTTCTTTTACGCTGCTCGAGCTGAGGAACGAGTTCTGCACGTCAGCCATCAGGAAAATGGTGTCAATGTCGTTGTCGAGGTGTTTGTTCAGTGCTGTCATCTGGAGCTCGTATTCGTAGTCCGATACGGCCCTCAGACCTTTAACAATCGCTCTTGCGCCGTTGGCCCTCACAAAATCCACGAGCAGCCCGTCGAACGATCCCACTTCGACGTTCGGCAGGTCTTTGATGCATTTGCGTATGAGCTTGACCCTCTCTTCTTTTGTGAAAAGCGGATTTTTCTTCGAATCGTTCACGAGCACGCCGACAATAAGCTTGTCGAATAGTTTCGATGCACGCCTTATTATGTCGAGGTGGCCGTTCGTCAACGGGTCAAAGCTTCCCGGGTAAACTCCGATCCTGATCCCGCTTTTTTCCGTGTTTTCAGTCGCCAATCTCGTCACCGCCTCTTTTGTAAAACGTCAGTCCGACTGTGCCGTATTCCCTGTGCCTGAAGGCTTTGAACCCGCCTATTTCGTCCGGGAGCGGCTTTTCGCGCCGGTGCTCACACATTATAACACATTCGGTATCAAATAATCCATACCGTTCGATGGTTAAAACTGCATCTTCGTAAAGTTCCGCTCCGTACGGAGGATCAAGCAGTATCAGCCCGAAGCTGCGTTTTTCGTCCCTGAAACGTCCGAGCGCCTTTGCGTAATGCCCTGTATTTACCAGCGCTTTTCCGTCAAGTCCGGTGTGTTTCAGGTTTTCTTTTACGAGTCCGGCGCATGCGCGGTCAATATCGTTGAAGCAGCCGTGTTCTGCTCCCCTGCTGAGTGCTTCGATGCCCAGCGCTCCGCTTCCGGCAAACAGGTCAAGTACGTTTCTTCCCTTTATATACGGCGTCAATATGCTGAACATCGCCTCTTTTACTCTGTCGAGCGTGGGACGCGTTTCCGCCGATTCCGCCGTTTTCAGTTTAAGTCCCCCGGCGCTCCCGGAGATGACTCTGACCATTCGTACTGCCTCCGCCATATATTGTACCACAAACCGCCCCGCCATAACAAGAAACAAGTTCACCTTATTAAGGCCATGCTCGCGGGACAGGGGCGGGACAGGGGACAGGTCCCTTTCCCGAGCCGTTTGGGGCCTGGTGGGACAGGGGACAGGTCCATTTCCCGGGCTATTTTGAGCCTGATGGGACAGGGGACAGGTCCCTTTCCCGGGCCGTTTGGGGCCTGTTGCCTGCCCCGTTGCCTGTTCCGCTAAAAGCCTGAAAAGAGTCCGCCAAAAAAAGTTGTTGCTTTTGTTTTTTTCTCGTGGTAGAATACCCCTTGCTGTTTAAAGATTCAAGGAGGTGTTTTAAATGGCAAAGTGCGAGTTTTGTACAAAAGGAATGCTTTACGGCCGCCATATCAGCATCACCCGTTCTCAAGTCAGCAGACGCGCGAAGAGAAACTGGAAGCCCAATGTGCGCAGAGTAAAGATCATGGACGGACAGACACCCCGTTACGCATATGTATGCACAGCATGCCTCAGATCCGGTAAAGTTGACCGCGCTGTAAAAGAGCAGCAGATCGCCGGCTGATGAACAGACGCCTATATTGCGAGAAAGAATAATGCGATCCTGAAAGTGGGATCGTATTTTTCGTTTTACAGACACGGAGGAAGATAAAAATGAGAACAGGAATCGAATGGTGCCCCGAAACAAACGTTGACAGCGTCGAAAAAGAACTAAACGAAATCAGGTCGCTCGGATACGATTGCGTCGATTTTCAGCCGTTTTGCCACACAGAAAACATCTTCTTCAAAGGCAGCGTGCGCGACATGGAAAAACTGCTCACCAGGATCCGGAACGCAGCAGAAAACGCCGGAATAACGATTTCACAGACGCACGGCCCGTGGCGCTGGCCCCCGCAGGACGCGACGCAGCAGGACCGCGACGAACGGTTCGAAAAGATGGTGCGCTCTCTGGAAGGCACCGCGATGGTCGGCTGCACGGACATGGTCATCCACCCTATCATGCCATTCGGCGACAATCAAAACCCCGATCCCGACCGGTTCATGGAGATAAACCTCGAATTCTTCACGAAACTCACAGAAAAAGCGCGTCAATACGGCGTAGTGATCGATTTTGAAAACATGCCCATGCCTGCATTGACGCTCGCCTCACCCCACCAGATATTCGAATTCGTAAAACGCATCGACTCTCCGTACTTCCGCGTATGCCTTGACACCGGCCACTGCACGATGCTAAAGACCGACCCCGCCGACGCCGTGCGCGAGATCGGAAAACAATATCTGCGCGTTCTCCACGTACATGATAACAACGGCGTAGGCGATTTCCACTGGCTCCCCTGCACCGGCGTGATCGACTGGACCGGCTTCTCGAAGGCGCTGTACGAGATCGGGTTCGACGGAGTATTTTCACTCGAGACGAACGTTAAAAAGGGAGACCTGAGCGACGACGAATACAGGGAGAAGCAGAAGGAGCTTGCCGCTCTGGCGCGCAAACTGGCCTCTAATCCCACTCAGGAATAAAACTCTCGCTGATCGTGCCGCCCTCCTGGATGTAGGCGTGCTCCGGCGACAAACTTTCCAGCGTTTCCACCGCGCGGGCGTATTCGTCTTCCCTGACCGGTTCGAGTAGTTCCGGGAAGCGCGTCAATGCCGGAATTGCGTCCGGAAGCGGCGTATACTGGTTCATAAGACTGAAAACGATATTGTCGCCATATTTAGCATAAAGCTTCTTCATAATTTTCGACGCGGCGTACGACCGTCCCGGCAGCACAAGATGCCTCACGATCACGCCGCGTTTCATCATGCCGTCCTGCCCGAATTCGAGCCCGCGGCCCGTGATCTCAAACATTTTATCGAGCGCCGCCAGGGCGTTGTCAACGTATCTGTCCGTTCCGGAGTATCGTTTTGCGGCTTCGTCGGTCAGGTATTTGAAGTCGGTCAAAAATATCTGCACGGTGCCGTCAAGCTTTTCTATCATTTCGGCGCGTTCGAACCCGCCTGTATTGTACACTATCGGAACGGTCAATCCGTTTCTGCGCGCTTTCCGGGCCGCGACCGCTATAAGAGGCATGTAGTGCGTCGGGGTGACAAGATTGATGTTGTACGCCCCTTTTTCCTCGAGCCTGAGCATCGCATCAGCGATAGCCGAAACAGAATCACGGATCCGGGAACGGCCGGAACGCGTCTCTGTCCCCCGTTCCGCGAACAGTGTGCATGCTGCGAATTTCGGGGAAACGGAATTCTCCGCATTGCACACTGCTTCGCTTGACCCCGGAGATGTGGAACGCTTCTCTGTCCCCCGTTCCACTCCAGGCCTGCTTATGGCATAGTTCTGGCAGTAAACGCAGCCGAGGGAGCAATGCCTGAAAAAAATTGCCCCGGAACCGCGCGAAGGATCGGAGCCGGAGATACACGGTTCCTCCCACTTGTGAAGCATTGTCAGCGCGATCTCCGCATTGACGCCGCCGCGGCAGAAACCCATCTCTCCCTTTGTCCGGTCAACGCCGCACACCCTGGGGCAGAGTTCACATTTTTTTAACAATAATTCCGCTTCGGAATAAAACATACGTAAAAAGCACCCGGTCCGTCAGAACGCGATCTCGAGCTCGCGGCACAGACCTGCGGCCTTTTCGCTCCCGTGCACAGCCGAACGCTTGAGGTACAGTTTCGCCTGATCCTGATCGATCTCAAACAGCTTGCGCTCAGTGTACATCGCAAGCTCCGCACCGGCATTCTCGTTTAAAGCAGCGCGCGTGATCAGTTCTTTCGCTTTTTTAAAAGCATCCGCGTCGGCGATCTTTCCGCCGTCGGAACTCTTTGCTTTGCGAAGAAGAATCGAACCGGCCCCGAACTGAGCCCCGGCGTCACCTCTCGAGGCGGCAATAGAGTACCAGCTCAGCGCTTCGTCATCGTCAAACAATCCGGCGATCTCGCAGATGCGGCCTGCCGAATACGCGTCGATCCGGGCAGTGCAGCGCCCGTCCTTCCTGTACCCTTCTGCAAGATACCTGTATCCCCTGCGCCAGAGCGCCTTAAGCTCATCCGCAGAATACTTGTCCGGCACGTCGTACGCCCTGATCAGAATATCGGCAAGCTCAAAACGGACGTTGTCGCGGCCGTACTCATCAAATACCGCCGTAAACTCCGCTTCAGCCTTCTTCAGTAGCTCCGCCGCCTCGTCGGCGTGGCGCTCACCGAGCTCTCCCGCCTTGCGGCATGCAGCCATACCTTCTATCTCGTGGCGCATCTTCTCCGGATCACCGTACTCGCTTCCGGGAGGCATCATCCTGGCGGCAAGGGCTGCATTCTTTTCGCATCCCACGCCGAAATACAGCGCGCACGCAGCATAGTACTGTGCTCTGGGCGAGGACAACGCAGGTGTTTTCAGCTGTGCATACGCTCCGGGGTCGCGCTTCTTGTAAAGGATCACGCCGTACTCCTCCTGCGCGGCCGGGATCTTGCGCTCTGCACAGACCTTCATTGCCCACTCTTTATACCCTGCGTCCTGGCTCGCCATCGCCTGGTTAAACACGTCCTGCCACTGGGCAGGCTTGAAATAATTCTCCGCCGCCCTGCGCTTGTCGATCGCCGCGTCACTCAGCTTATATCCAGCGTTCTCTGCGCGATCCATCCAGTAAAGGTACCTCGGGACATTCTTCTCCTGCATGCTCGCATAGGCCTTGTAGCTTATAAGGCTGGCCATGGAGGCGATGAGTGTTCCGAGTCCTCCAACATTCACACCTGTCAAAAGCTCCCTGTAGTTTTTACAGA
>JAGADO010000164.1 GCA_017613535.1 Clostridia bacterium
ACTGCTATGACAGAGAATGTTATGCCTAAGTACAGAAAGGCGAGTTACGGCGGAGAGTACGTCGTACAGGAAAACGGAAAGATCAGGCTCGTATGGTTTAAGCGCCTGAGCGGATGGGGTTTCTGCGAGATATATACCGCAGACGGAAAACTGATGGCAGTGCTCGATCATCTTGGTGAGGCGCTCGTAAGAGATCAGGAGATACCGATGCGCCTTGAGGCGGAAACGTACACTTTGCGCGAGACAAAAGACAGCCTCGACATGGTATTTGACGTAAAATCGATGGTGGTCCAGAAACTGCTTGACGGCACTTCGTTCGCGCCGTGGATGCATTATCCGTTCACAAGGCCTGTGCTGGAGGGTACAGTGACTGTATCGCTCAGCCGCTCGAAGCCGGAAATAAGCTACAGCATGCGCGTCAGGGCAAATGAAAATATGTATTTGAGGTATCTGCGCGGTCCGTGGCTTAAGGTCGGGTGCAATTCGTTCGGAGCGGATAAGACGGATGCTATCTTCCCGGGGATCGATTGGGTCATCGGCAGGGAATGGTCCAGCGGCAACGACTGGTTCCGCTACCCGTGGTCCGAGAAGTACGCCCCGTTCATCAACAAAGTATCGATACCGTGTATGGCCGTATCGCACGAAGGAGACGCGATCGCGTTGTCCTGGGACGCTGCAAAATGGTCGTCAAGGTGGTTCAACTACAAGATCCATTGCCCGCAGCCCGTATTCGCAGTGCCGAACTTCATTGACCGCGACGATAACTCCCTGATCGGCCTTATGCTTCCGCAGGCTGAAGGCCTTAAGGACGAGAACCAGATATACGCCGAACCACCGATGGAAGTGCACCTGTACGAGCAGTTCAGAGTAGACGCGCAGATATTCATGTGCAAAGGAAACTCTTCCGATGCGATCGCGTACTACGTGAAGAAGAACGGCCTGCCGGAGATCGATGGCATGGACGATGCCGAAACGTACAGAAACGTGCTTAGAAAGATCGCTCACCATTTCAATACGAATCTGTGGGACTCCGAAAAAGGATTCGGCTATCCTCAGAGAAACGCATATTCGTTCGGAGTTCCCGGATGTGTGCGCCGCTTCACGACAGAATATCCGGACGATCCCGAGACACCCGGACTTATAGAAAAAATACGGATATGCGATGAAAAGACGGGGCAAAACCAGGGAAGACAGGCCAGCCGGACCGCCGACGCTTCGGCACAGGAAGAGCACGCGAAGAGGCTCGTATCGCAGGCAGACAATATCCTCAGGGATCAGCGCCCGGACGGCACTTTCAGATTCGAACCGAACGGACGGCACTACCTGAAAGACGACTTCGCCGTTGCCCGCATCTTCGCCGAACCGATGGGAATATCCGATGACACAGCGCTCGACATGAATATGGTGCCTGCAATATCGCTCCTCGGAATTGCTGCCGAACTCCGAACTATCGAAGGATACGGTCCGGAAGGGGAGCGCATAGGCCTTCAGGCACTGAAAGCGATCGATTCGTGCGATGCCGACATACGCCCCGAAGGAGGAGACTTCTGGGAAACGCCGCTTCACGCAGCAAACCTGTACGCCGCCGGACACGCCGCCGTAGCGTGCATGAAAGCATACAGATACACAGACGACGAAAAATACAAACAAAAAGCGATATACTGGATCCGCACGCTCCTGCCTTTTACGCACCTGTGGGAGCCCGAAAACATGCCTATGCTCTACAACACGAAACCGTGCCTCTGCTCCAGCGACTGGTACTTCGCGAACTGGGTGCGCGACCACGTCCAATGGGAGGTGCTCTCAGTCTTCCAGATGTCTTCCGCAAACCGCATAGAATGGTCCGAGATCGATCCGGAAATAGACTGGCAGAGGTACCGCCAGGGGATAACGCTCGCCGCGGCAAGGTGGATGGTCGACCACACGAAAGAAAAATGGATGCCGCACAATATCCCCGATACGTACGACGATTACGCAAAAGGAGCGTTCGACGGCTGCTTCCCTGACACGCACAACAGCGCTACGGGCAACTACGGAGGCATGTTCATTGCGCCTTCCGCCATCGGTGACAATCTTTTCGCCATCCTTGATTTCATGGCCCATAAATGATAGAATTTTAGCGGACCGCTTATATGAAACGAGGAACGACAGATGCCTATAAAGATACCAGGAAACCTTCCGGCGAGGGAGACACTCAGAAAAGAACACGTTTTTGTAATGGACGAGGACATGGCGTTCAGGCAGGACATACGTCCGCTTAAGATCGCCATAATGAACCTTATGCCCACCAAGATCGTTACCGAAACACAGCTGATGAGAATGCTCTCCAATACTCCGCTGCAGATCGACATAACGCTGCTGCATCCGGGCACATACGAATCCAGAAACGCACCGGCGGACCATATGCAGGCATTCTACAAAACATTTGACGACGTGCGCGGCGAAAACTTTGACGGCCTGATCATAACAGGAGCACCCGTCGAAAACATCGACTTCGAATCGGTAAAATACTGGCCCGAACTGTGCGAAGTGATGGACTGGTCCAAAGAGCACGTGACGACGACGCTCCATATCTGCTGGGGCGCACAGGCCGGAATGTACCGCCACTACGGAATACCGAAAATAGACCTCGGAAGAAAATTGTTCGGCGTATACCCGCACTATGTGCTGAACCGCCGCACTAGGCTTTTAAGGGGCTTTGACGACATATTCTACGTGCCACACTCGCGCTACACCGGGACAGACCTGAAAGACGTGCTGAAAGTTGCGGACCTAGACGTGCTCGCACTCTCGGATATCGCGGGACTGTGCATCTGCGCGTCGCACGACAGACGCCAGATATTCATGACCGGCCACCTTGAATACGACAGAGACACTCTCAAACTCGAATATCTCAGGGATCTGGAAAAAGGGCTGGACATAAACATTCCCGAAAACTATTTCCCCGGAGACGATCCGTCCAAAAAACCGTTCCACCAGTGGCGCAGCCACGCATACCTGCTCTACGCGAACTGGCTGAATTATTACGTATACCAGGCGACGCCGTACGATCTGTCGATGATCACGGGCGACTTCAAACCCGACAGGAAGGGTGAATAAGCTATTTCTATGGACAACGAGATATCCCGGGTCGAAAGCGAAACACCGGACGTAAAAAAAGAGCGCAGAAATATATTCGTAAGGCGTGATCTGAAAGGGTACATACGCTTCTTCGCGGCAATGCTGATCGTTGCCGTCATCGTAATATGCATTCTCGTGCTGCTGCCTAAAAAGAACCCCAGGGTGCGCAATACGGGCGACAACGGCCTCGGGCGCAGTTTTATGTTCCCGTTCGTTTTTACGGACGAGAGGGATAATCTTTATGTGCTCGAAGGCGCTGATAAAGAACCGGCTGCCATTGACGACTCGGTCACAGACGTCGTTCACGTAACAGCCTCGAACACCGTCCTGTACGTACGCGAAAGCGAACTGTACGAATACGAATTGTCCGCGGGAAGGCGCCGCACCGTATCCGGAGGGGTAAAGCAGTTCTCTATGACTGGAGACGGCACGATGATCGTCATCGCAGGCGAGGACAATTCTCTTAAGATCTCGAGAGGTAAAAAAATTACCGAACTCTCTCCGGCGGCAGATGCTGTCCCGGACAATTATTTCGTTACCGGCTATTCAGACGTGCTTTACCTGACAGGCTGCGATCCGGAAAGCGGCACTGCCGACCTGAACATTTTCAAATCCGGCGGCTCGTCAGCGGTGATAGCTGAGAAGATCTCATACTACAGCCCGTTCGGATTTTCCGGAAACGATAAATACATATTCTGCAGCAGAAACAGCACGATGATGATCCTTGATAAAAAGGGCAGTCCTATCGCCGAAATCGAAGGCGGCGCAGTCGTGAACGCCACCAAGCAGGCTGCTCTGTACGAAAGCCCCACTTCAGTGCGAAAATTCGACGCGAACGGACCGCTGTCGTACATCTACGCGGAATCCGATCAGTCCGGATCGCTCCTCTTCTTCAACGGAAAGACGGTTAAGACCGTAACGGACGCGATCAGGCGCATCATATACGCGGCATCAGACCACAGCCTTATAATCTACACTGTTGCCGAAGGTGACGGAGAGCGCATCTGCCGCGCAGATAAAAAAGGGAACTCCGAAAAACTCATTTATATCGAGGGGCTCCAGCGCAGCCTGTACGACGCAGATACGAACTATCTGTACTACCAGACGCAGAAAGGAGAACTGTACCGTGTAAATGTATACAGTTCGTCATTAAACTCCGAACTAATATCCGAGATATCCGCGAACATATACAAATACCCCGAAAAACCGTTCGTACTGTTCACGATACCCGACTCTGACATCGTATGTCTGATCACAGACGGAAACACAATAGAGCAGTTCAGTGCGGACGAACAGGCCAGACTGTACGGAGCGGCAACGGATAAATATCTGCTGCTCAGAAGCCACGGATACGGAGAGATATCGCTTGACCTGGCGGAATCCGAATACTACAAAAGAATATCGCAGGCCGTTGACACAAACGTCGTATTCGACAGCACGTTTGACAATGTCCTGTACGTTTGCGGCAATACGCTTTACATCTGGACAGGCGGTAATATCAGAGAGGTCGGAAATTACAGTCAGGTCCGCGCGGCGGACATTGCATAATGACTCCCGGAGGTAACGGGATTGAAGAGACAAAAGGTTAAAAGAAGCATATCGTTAATACTCATCGCGTGCGCGGTGTTTTTAACTCTGTCCGGATGTATGATAGAGGATAAAAAACATCAGCTGCCCGTGGTTACGATAGGACCTGCTTTCACCGTCCTTCCGACCGAAGAACCGGCCGCAAACGCAACGACCGAACCCGCTCCCACGCCTGTCGCGGACGTACCGGTCACTTTTACTGATATTAACTTTGAAAACGCCGTGCGCGAAGCGATCGGGCGAAACATCGGGTATATTTATCCGGCAGATCTTTCTGAGATCACGAGCTTCACGGCACGCGTAAGCGGGATCGTAAACATAAAAGAAATAGTGTACTTCACATCGCTTGAAGAGCTTGACCTGATGGGAAACCGCATAAGCGATCTCACTCCTTTAACATCACTGAAAAAGCTGAAAAAACTGAATATCTCCAAAAACTTTTCAGTTATGACGGGCGACCGCGAGAAGGGCCTGGACATATCGCCCGTGGGAACGCTCCCGCTCCTGGAAGAACTTGACGCGTCGAATAATCTAATAACCGACATATCCGCACTCGCTTCTCTGAAAGCGCTCAGATACCTTGACCTGCGCACGAACCGCCTTAAAAGCCTCGAGGGGCTGGAAGGCTGCATCTCGCTTGAGTATCTGGATATTTCCGGCAGTTTCAGGATCGGTGCGGATAATAAAAGTGCCGGTATTTCCGACCTCGGCGCGCTCTCCGGCCTTACGGAACTCAAAACGCTTTATGCATCGAACGGCCTCATAAATTCGCTCGAACCGATCGCAGGACTGACAAAGCTCGAATATCTTGATGCCACGTATAACTCGCTCATTTCATTCCCTGATATGAAAAGGATGGAAAAACTGACGACGCTGATCGTACGCAACAACAACATTTTCAGCCTCGAGGGCGTCGTTAACGCGCCTGTGCTGGCGACTCTTGACGTGCGTTATAATTACATCCGCCAGATTTTTGAAGTGATCAGGATGCGCACGCTGGAGACGATATACCTTGACGGAAACCCGATCATCGACTACTCGCCGCTCGATATTCTGGAGCAGATAAAGAACGGCACGTACGTCATACCGCTGCCTGTCATTTTCCCCAATGCTTCGGGGAATCAGACGGAGTGAAAAGATACCGCGGTCAGATCCAGGGCTTTGAAAAAGAGGATTTTATGAAAAGGGAAAAGAAGACCGGACGCGCGGCTGATAGCGCGGACCGGGACCAGAATCAGGATCAGAACAGGAATCCGAGCGCTAATATCCAGTGGTTCCCGGGTCATATGGCAAAGGCGAGGCGGCTGCTTACGGAGAATCTGTCGAAAGTAGATGCCGTCGTCGAACTGCTTGACGCGCGCGCCGTAAGCTCGTCGGAAAATCCTGAAATTGACCGCATACTTAAAAACAAGCCGCGCATCGTCGTGGCAAATAAATCTGACCTTGCCGATCCCGCCGTGACCTCAGCGTTTGTCGAAGAGTACAAGTCCCGCGGCATCAGGCTCATCAGCGTGGATTCCAGGACCGGTGCAGACGTTAAAACCGTTAAAGCGGCCCTGATGGAACTGATGGAAGAGAAACTCAGCCGTAAAAAAGAGCGCGGCATGATCTCGTATACTGTAAAAACGATGGTCGTCGGTATCCCGAACGTGGGAAAATCCACATTTATCAACAGACTTTGCGGCAGGACCGCGGCGCTGGCGGGTGATAAACCCGGTGTCACGAGGGGAGAGCAGTGGCTTAAAGTCGATGACAGCATAGCGCTTCTGGACACGCCCGGGCTTCTCTGGCCCAAATTCGAAGACCGCCGCACGGGGTATTGCCTCGCGTGCGTAGGCTCGATCAAAGACGACATACTTGACAGGGCAGAGATCGCGTCGTTCCTGCTTCTGTATATTCTGGACAATTACCCCGGCGTGCTTGCCGACAAATATTCGCTCGATGAGGAAGTGCTCATCCGCGGCGGCGAGGAGGAGCAGGACGGGGTCATTCTTTCGCGTATCGGAACTGTGGGTTACCCTGCGCTCGAAATGGCGGCAATGAAGCGCGGCTGCCTGAGGAAGGGCGGCGCGGCGGATATAGAACGGGCAAGCGCGATGGTGCTTGACGACTTCAGAGGCGGAAAGCTCGGACGGATCTCACTCGACCGCCCCGTAATGCGATCCGGAATGTGTGAGAAAACGCCGGAAGGAGTGAACGCGGATTGACCGAGGAGCATTTTACCGAACTCACGAAATACGAGCGCGAACTCGCCGGAAAAGGCGTAAGGATCATTGCCGGGCTCGACGAAGCGGGCAGGGGACCGCTGGCGGGACCCGTCGCCGCAGGCTGTGTAATATTTAAAGCCGAAGGACCGCTCCCCGAAGCAGACGACTCCAAAAAACTTTCTCCGAAAAAACGCGACGCACTTTACGACGAGATCACGCAGATGTCGCTCGGCTGGGGCGTCGGACTGGCAGACAGCGAAGAAATAGACATGCTGAACATACTTCAGGCGACGTACCTCGCAATGAAGAGGGCGGTGGACAATGCTTTGAAATGTGCTCTGGAGCGCGGAAACAGCACGATGCCCGAGATCGTACTTGTCGACCACGTGCACGTTCCGGGGCTCGAAATACCGCAGCTGTCAATCACTCACGGAGATGCATTGTCCGTTACGATCGGCGCGGCATCGATCATAGCGAAAGTCACGCGAGACAGAATGATGGATGAATACGATAAGATATACCCCGGATATATGTTTGCGGCTCACAAAGGCTACGGCACGAAAGCGCACTACGACGCTATCGGGAAGCTCGGACTTTCGCCGATACACCGCAGAAGCTTTCTGAAAAACCTTGCCGAGCACGGGTGCGGAGGAGGCAGCGGCAATGACCGTTAAAAATCCCAGATTTGTGATCTCCGCCGTCAGGCCGGAACAATATCCCGTGACAAATATGCTCGAGATCGCTTTTGCGGGCCGTTCGAACGCCGGCAAATCGTCTCTCATCAACGCGCTTACGGGCCGTAAGAGACTCGCGTACAGCGGCAGCACGCAGGGAATGACGAGGCAGATAAACTTCTACGATATTGACGGAGAACTGATGTTCGTTGACCTTCCCGGCTACGGGTATGCAGCCGTGTCTAAAGATCAGAAATCGCTCTGGGGCAAGGTCATCGAACAGTACCTTAACGTCCGCCCCCAGCTGTATATGGTCATACTTCTCCTCGACGTTCGCCACGATCCGAGCAGCGACGATAAACTGATGTTCAAATGGATGCTCGAATCGGGGCTCGCATACGCCGTTGCCCTCACCAAGTGCGACAAGCTTTCGCGCATGAAGTGCGCCGAACGCGTGCGTGAGATATCCAAAACGCTCGGAATTGACGGGAAGGGCAGGGTCTTTCCTGTATCCGCGACGGAACGCACCGGCATCGAAGACCTGTGGGCCGCAATAGACTCCGCACTGGAAGAATGAAGCGCCTTGACGCTTTCGCGCACCGTGTAGTAAAATAAAACGGGAGCGCAGCCCGGAAAGGCCGGATGCACGTTCCCGTTTGCAGTACGGAAGCGAGGCAGATCCAGGTGAAAAAAAGTTTTATAGACCTCAAGACCGCCGAAAGGCTGGCATCGAAATATCCTACACCGTTTTATGTTTACGATGAGCAGGGGATCCGCGAAGGGATCCGTACGCTGAATCTTGCATTTTCCTGGAATAAAGGATTCAAAGAATATTTTGCCGTAAAAGCATGCCCTAATCCGTTTCTGATGAAGATCATAAACGAGGAAGGCTGCGGTATGGACTGCTCTTCATACTGCGAACTGATATTGTCGGACAGCGCCGGGATCAGGGGAAAAGACATAATGTTTTCCTCGAACGTTACTCCGGCGGAAGACTTTGAATACGCCCGCAAACTCGGCGCGGTGATCAATCTCGACGATGAAACGCACATCGACTTTCTTGCCCGCCACGGAGGCATCCCCGAAGAGATCTGCCTGCGGTATAATCCGGGCGGAGATTTTTCGATAAGCGGTGCGATCATGGGCAGCCCTCAGGAGGCTAAATACGGTATGACGGAGGAGCAGCTGATCAGGTCAGTCGTGAAGCTTTCGTCGATGGGGGCAAAACGTTTCGGCATCCACGCGTTTCTGGCGTCCAATATGACCGATCCGGATTATTATCCCACCCTCGCGAAGATCCTTTTTGAGCTTGCGGTGAAGGTGAATGCAAAGACGGGAGCCGAGGTTTCGTTCCTGAATCTGTCCGGAGGAATAGGTATACCGTACAGACCCGAAGAAAAGGCGCCTGACGTGGCGTATATCGGCCGGAAGGTGAAAGAGGCGTATGATAAGGTCATCGTGCCATCCCCGCTTAAAAAGGCCGAAATAAAGGCTGAATTGGGGAGGTATATCACCGGCCCGCACGGGATGCTTGTCACGCGCGCAGTGCACGTAAAGCATATTTACAAAGAATATATCGGTGTCGACGCATGTGCGGCAAATCTCATGAGGCCGGCTATGTACGGAGCGTACCACCACATTACCGTGCTCGGGAAAGAAGACCTGCCGTGCGATCACGTATACGACGTAACGGGAGGCCTTTGCGAGAACAATGATAAGTTCGCCATCGACAGGCAGCTCCCGGAGATCGTTCCCGGAGACCTTATAGCGATCCATGACGCGGGCGGCCACGGGTATTCGATGGGATATAACTACAACGGGAAGCTGCGCTGCGCAGAGATACTGCTGAGACCGGACGGCAGCGATATGCTTATACGCCGTGCGGAAACACCGGCGGATTATCTGGCAACGTTTGACTTCTGTGATATAATTAACAAAGATCTGCTTTGAACGGAGGATCGATATGACTCAATCGGAAACTTATTCGAATACTCACCCGGAAGACGCAGGCGCGGTGAATAAAGATATTGCCGCCCGCATACGTGAGCTTCGCGACGTGTGCGATATGGAGCAGTCCGAACTGGCGCAAACGCTCGGGCTGAGCGTTGAGGAGTACAGGCGCTATGAGGACGGTGAGAAGGACTTTCCGGTAAGCTTTCTGTACGAACTCGCGTCGCTCTTTAAAGTTGACCTTACCGAGCTGCTCACGGGCACCGCTCCGAGGCTGGCTAACTGCTCGATCGTCCGGAAGGGAGAGGGGATCGCCGTTGACCGGTACGAGGGTTACGATTTTGAGAGCATAGCGTATAAATTTATCGGCAGGAAGATCGAACCGATGATCGTTACGGTCGGGCCCGAGACGGAATTCGCGCCTCCGGAGCTCGTGTCGCATTCAGGCCAGGAATTCAATTTCGTGCTCGAGGGACAGATAACAGTGCTGTTCGGGGAGCGCAGGTTCCTGCTGAACGAAGGAGACTGCTTCTACTTCGACCCGACAGTGCCTCACGCGCAGTGTGCATCAGGCGGAAAGAAAGCGCGTTTCCTTACCGTCATAATGCCGTAAATCATCGCCGTAAACAGAGGTTGAACATGAAAGACGCATTGCTTAAGCGGTTCGCGCCGCGGCTTGAATTTGACTCATACGAAGATTTTAAAAAGAACTTTACAATAAACGTACCGGAAAATTTCAATTTCGGATTCGACGTCGTTGACGCATGGGCGGAACTGGAACCGGGGAAAAGGGCTCTTGTCTGGTGCAACGACGCCGGTGAAGAGCGCATATTTACGTTTGACGACGTTAAAGCGTATTCTGCGCGCATCTGCAACTATCTGATATCTCTTGGCATCCGCAAGGGCGACCGCGTGATGCTTATTATGAAGCGCCGCTGGGAGTACTGGATGACGGCCGTTGCCCTCCACAAACTCGGGGCGATAATGATCCCCGCGTCGTTCCAGCTCACCGAAAAAGACCTGATTTACCGCATAAACGCCGCAAATGTTCGTATGATCGTTATTGCCGAGGACGAGAACATAATAGGGCACGTGGAAAACTCCGCGGCGCATTGTCCCACGCTCGAATACAGAGCGCTCGTTACGAACCGCGACGGAGAATGCCGCGAAGGATGGCTCGATTACAG
>JAGADO010000165.1 GCA_017613535.1 Clostridia bacterium
CTGCCCTTGATCGTGGACAGGTGGGCAACAGCGCCCAGGTCCATTACTTCCTGCGGGTTCGATTCAGCCAGCATAGCGTAGCCGGTCTGACGGCAGGCGTACACGTCGGAGTGATCGCCGAAAATGTTGAGCGCGTGGGAGGCAACGCATCTGGCCGAAACGTGGATAACGTTCGGAAGCAGCTCGCCTGCGATCTTGTACATATTCGGGATCATCAGGAGCAGACCCTGAGAAGCGGTGTAGGTGGTAGTCAGCGCACCGGAGGCAAGGCTTCCGTGAACCGCACCGGCAGCACCGGCTTCAGACTGCATCTCGACAACTTTGACCTTATCGCCGAAGATATTTTTAAGACCGTTTGCGGACCAGGAGTCGGTCAGCTCAGCCATAACGCTGGACGGGGTGATCGGGTAGATGGCGGCAACTTCCGTAAAAGCGTAGCTGACGTGTGCAGCAGCGGTATTGCCGTCCATCGAGAGTTTTTTCCTGTTTGCCATTTTTTACCCTCCTGATTCTGGTTATCAGCCTTTCGCTGCGATCACTTTTTCAGCGATCTGCTCAGCGGTGAGGCCGTATTTCTCAAGCAGCGCAGCGGGAGTACCGGATTTACCGAACTTCTCCTGAACGCCGATCATCTTAACTTTGCAGGGATAATTCTCGGAAAGTGCTTCGCAGACCGCTCCGCCGAGTCCGCCGGCAATGTTATGCTCTTCGACTGTGACAATAAGTCCGGTCTCTTTTGCGCACTTTACAAGCAGTTCGGTATCGATGGGTTTGATCGTGTGGATGTCAACGACTCTCGCGTCGATTCCCTTGCCGGCAAGTATTTCTGCGGCTTTAAGGGATTCCTGGACCATAAGTCCGGTAGCTACGAGCGTAACGTCTTTACCCTCGCGCACTACGACGCCTTTACCGATCTCGAATTTGAAATCTTCTCCGTGAACGGCTTCGACGCCAAGTCTGCCCAGACGGATGTATACGGGGCCGTTGTAATCGATCGCGGCCTTGATGGCGCGGTTCGTTTCGATCTCGTCGCAGGTGCTGATGACGGTCATGTTAGGTAAAGCACGCATGACTGCAAGATCCTCGACGCACTGGTGGGATGCTCCGTCCTCGCCTACCGTAAGTCCGGCGTGAGTGGCGCAGATCTTAACGTTAAGTTTCGGATAGCAGATCGAGTTTCTGATCTGCTCGCAGGCGCGCTCTGCAGCGAAGATGGCGAACGTGCTGGCGAAAACGATCTTCCCGCAGGTGGCAAGGCCGGCGGCTACGCACATCATATCCGCTTCGGCGATACCCATATTGAAATGTCTCTCGGGATATACTTTTTTGAAAGTATCGGTCTTGGTGGATTTGGACAGGTCTGCGTCCAGAACCACGATGCGCTCGTCAGCACCGTACTGAGCAAGAGCGTTGCCGTATGCTTCTCTTGTTGCTACTTTTCCCATTATAATCAAGCCTCCTTAACCTTTGCGATCTCAGCTTCGATCTCGGCAAGCTTAGCGTCGAGTTCGGCAATAGCCTGATCTCTCTGCTCCTGGTTGGGCGCCTTGCCGTGCCAGCCGTAATTGTCCTCCATGAACGAAACGCCGCGGCCTTTGTGGCAGTAGCATACGACCATAGTGGGTTTGCCCTTCATGCGCTTTGCAAGCTCCATTGCCGCCTTCAGCCCTTCGATGTCGTGGCCGTCGGTCTCAATGACGTTCCATCCGAATGCGCGGAATTTATCGGCGATCGGAGTCGGATTCATAACGTCGGTGATGTTTCCGTCGATCTGCAGGCCGTTGAAGTCAACGAACGCGCAGAGATTATCAAGTTTATAGTGAGCGGCCGCCATAGCAGCTTCCCAGACGAGGCCTTCTTCGAGTTCGCCGTCGCCGAGTATGGAATAAACGCGGTAATCTTTTTTATCGATCTTTCCTGCAAGAGCCATACCTACGGCCGTAGAGATGCCCTGTCCGAGCGAACCGGTGGACATATCGCAGCCGGGCACGTAATTCATGCTGGGATGGCCTTCAAGGTAGCTGTCGATGCGGCGGAATGTTTTAAGATCCGCTTCCGGGAAAAAGCCTTTGCAGGCCAGCGTAGCGTACAGCGCGGGTGCGCAGTGGCCCTTAGAAAGTACGAAACGATCCCTGTCAGCCCATTTCGGGTTTTTGGGATCGACGCGCATTTCTTCGAAATATAGCGTGGTGAAAATGTCCGTACAGGAGAGCGATCCGCCGGGATGGCCCGAATTTGCGGAAAAGACTTCATCGATAATGTACTTACGGATGATAGTCGCTTGCTTCTGTAACTCAAGCAGTCTGAGCTTGTCCATAGATGATTCCTCCAATTTTATTTGTTCGGTTATATCCAACTTTTTCCCGATGCCTTCCATGCGGTACGGATAAAAGTATTATACCCTCGTTCGTGTCCCGGATGCCTCGCCCGCGGCAGATACGGGACGGTCTGGCGCGAATTATTTTTCGGCCTTCCTGCAGCAGCGGCCAGCGGCTTTCGGTGCGGCCTGGCAGTTGCTTTTTTCTATCTCTTTAAAGTAGTCGATCCTCTTCTGATGTCTGCCGCCTTCGAATTCGGCGTCGATCCACGCATCAACGATCATTTTAGCCAGTTCGGAGCCTACGACGCGCGCTCCGAAGCATAGCACGTTCGAATCGTTATGCTGCTTGGACAATTTCGCCGAGAACGGTTCCGAGCACGCGCACGCGCGAATGCCGTTGACCTTATTCGCGGCAATAGATATGCCTATCCCGGTACCGCAGATGCAGATGCCGCGCTCACACTCGCCAGAAGCGACCGCACGGGCAACTTTTTCTCCGTATATGGCGTAATTACAGGCTTCGGGGCTGTTAGTGCCGAAATCCTTTACCTCGATACCGCGGCTTTCCAGATGCTGTTTGATGATATTTTTCAGCTCTATGGCTGAATGGTCGTTTCCGATCGCATACATAAAAAATACACCTCCGGGGTTCAAAAAGACCCTTTTATGATTATATACCCTGCACGGGCAAAAATCAACAGTGTTGTGAGCGGACGTGAGGA
Source organism: Clostridia bacterium (assembly GCA_017613535.1). Classification (GTDB taxonomy): domain Bacteria; phylum Bacillota; class Clostridia; order UBA1212; family UBA1255; genus UBA1255. The sequence goes on from JAGADO010000165.1 coordinate 3,043, forward strand.
TCACCGGAGACATTTCCGCTGCCTTCCCATGCAGTTTTATCTGACCTTCAGAAGCCCTTCATCCGTGACCTCGATCTCGGCAATTGCCGGCTTCTCGCTGAAGTCGTTTCCGTAGAATGCGGTGGTGAACAAACGACCGTCTTTTGAGAAAAACAAGTTGTTGTGACCGCCGTTTTCGAGGAGCAGTCTGCGCTCGCTGTACGGGCCGGAAATATTGTCCGACATGACGTAGAAACTGTCGTACGTCTGGTAAGACGAGCCGTCAGAGCGGTAATGGATCGAATATGTTGACGAGCATAGATAGTAAATGCCACCGATCTTGATCATAAAGCAGCCTTCGAAGCCTGCCTGGATTCCGCTCCGGCTCTTGAGAGCGACGCGCTCCCCTTTTAGTGAAGTCAGATCATTCGAGAGCTCCTGAAGCTGTCCGTCAGACCAGATAGCATAGACCCTGCCGTTGTCATCCCTGAACAGCGTTGAGTCGATGTAATCAAACATCGGTTTGCCAGAACCGGAAACGTCAGCGTAAGGCCCTTCCGGACGGCCCGTTGTGCTCCTTAAAAGCGAGCCGGACATTGACCCCCAGCCGAGAGAATAGCAGATCCAGTAAGTGCCGCCTATATAGTGAAGCTCCGGTGCCCAGATCGGAGATGAATCGATTAGAATATCTTTCTGCCATGTCGCGTCGCGCTCGAAGTTCCAGACGGCTCCCAGATCCTCCCAGGAAGACAGATCGGCAGAGCGGTAAACGTGGATCTCGCGAGTATTGTTCCAATCCACAGGGTCGTTCGTGCCTGTCATATAATAATATTCGTCGGGACCGTTCAGTATGTATGCGTCGCGCAGATGAAGGTCAAGGATCGGTTTTACCGGCTCCGAAGGAACGCCTCCGAACAGCGGCGCGGTCGTCGACAATTCATATTCCGAGTCTGCCGTAAATACCGGGCTGGTTTCCGCTGAATATCTGTAGCTCACGTTTATTTTGTAGAACACCCCTGCCGTAAACGAGATCGAATCATCGTACGGTTCGGTGTGAAGTTCGTTGAACGTAACCGTTATATCCGCATCTTTAACGCCTTTTAACTGAATGTGCTGGTTCCCGTCCTGCGCAAACGAGACGTACGCCGAAGCTCTCACGTATCCGGTATCCTCCAGTTCCGGGATATCAGGCAGGGTCGAGAAATCAGGCGTCTTAACGGTACGCAGAGGTTTGTCTGAATTCTTATATTTGTACGCGCTGAACGAAACGCCTTTCGAATACTTTAAGTACTCACTTATCTGCTGTCTTTCCGATTCGGTATAATTCATAACGGCCTCCATTTTTGCTTTTATAGCGCGCTTTTCAGATGCGCCGCAGCCGGAAGCAGCGGCACAAAGTGTAAGTATAAGCACCATCGCAAGCACTCTCAAAAGTGCGTTCGTAAAACGATTCATTTTCGAATTCATCCTTATTCGGCGGAATAGATCTGAACCTCCCAGATACTGAACCAGTTTTCATCTTCACGGATAAAACGGATATATCTCGCTGTTATATTCAGCTTATCTTCCGATACGAAGACCTCTCCCGCATCGTATGAGTTTATAACCGTGTAGCTGCTGCCGTCGGTCGAGTATTCGATCCTGTACGGCGCCCAGGCTGCCTCGAGGGACGCGGCGATCCCGCTTATCTGCTTTTCTTCTTTAAGGTCAATGACGAGCCACGACTCGCCAGTCTGAAGCGAACTCCACCTGGTGGAGATGTTGCCGTCAATTGCGTTTCCGGGTGAATAGTTTCCTTCTACGGAGCAGGCTTTCGCTTTGGCACCCGCGGCAATATTGTTCTTTACCCGAAGCGCATTATCCGCCGTCTTTTCCTCGCCTGTTGCCTCAAAAACTTCGAATTCGCATATCGAAACAGACTGGTCCGCCTTAAAAAGCAATTTGATCAGACGCGCTTTTATCCCGCCCAGATTGAATTCCGACACCTGCGATCCGCTGCCGTTCTGAAGGCCGAGCGACTTGAATTTATTGCCCGTCTCGGAGACAAGTATTTCGACCGGGACGGATGCAGATTCGAATTTTATGCGTATCAGCCCGATCTCGTACGCCGTTTCAAGGTCAACGGTCAGATATACCGTGCCGGAGGTTTTTTCGGAAGGGCTCCAGCGCGTGCTGTCATCGCCGTCAAATGCATTTGACGCCGCGAGCGTTTTGGATTCATCTCCGCTCGACTTACCGTTCCTGCCCGAAGCGATATTGACGCGCCCTTCGCTCACTTCAGGCACGACGTATTCCTGTTTTCTGATATAGTCGAACTCTTTTTTAGGCGCGCATCTGTTCTCCGCCTCCGCGATGACCGTAATGTTTTCGCGATTTGACGTAAGTTCTCCGAAGAACGTACCTGCCGAGCTGCCGACGTAAAATTTGTATTCGCCGCTGTCGGCAATATATCTGCTGTTTTGCGTGTCGTAGCTGGCAATTTCGGACGCGGGTATGTACACTTTTACCGTCTGGTACTGCCCCGGTTTCATCACCGACGTTTTAGCGTACGCGCACAATTCATAAGCAGGCTGCTCCATCGTTGTCTCCGGTTTCGACACGTAGAATTCGACGACTTCCCTGCCGCTGACTTTGCCGGTGTTTTTGACTGTAACTTCGGCGTAATAATTGCCCTTATCCGTTTCGGTCAGTTTGAAACCGGAATATTCGAAGCTGGTGTACGACAGACCGTATCCGAACGGGTATGCTACGTCAACGCCGAATGTTCCGTAATACCTGTATCCTACGTAAATATCTTCATAGTATATGACTGATCCGGAATTTCCGGGGAAATATCTGTTCGCAGGCGTATCCGCATAGCGAAGCGGCCAGGTCATCGTCAATTTCCCGGACGGATTCGTTTCGCCTGACAATACCGATGCCACTGCCGTTCCTGCGCCTTCTCCGGGATAACCGATCATTATTATTGCATCTACTTTATCACGCCACGATGCGACGTCAATGGGATCGCCTACGTTAAGCAGCACGGTCACTTTTTTACCGGCAGCGTGGAATGCAGCGGCAACATTATCGATCATCTCTGCCTCGTTGTCCGAGAGAAGATAATCGCCCTTGCGGACTTTATTGTCAGCACCTTCGCACGTGGAGCGTGATATGACAATAACCGCGGCGTCTGCTCCTTCTGCCGAAAACTCCGCGTATTCCGTGCTGACCTTTACGTCCTTATCCGGAGCGTCGGCAGAATGTTTTTCACAGTAGTAGAACGGGTTTCCGTAGAAGTCGAATACGGAAAGGTTTTTGTGATTGTTTATTCCGTCGATTATATTTACTGTATTTTTGGGATAAACTGCACCTGAACCGTCTCCTCCGTAGATCGTGTTGAACGAACCGTTACCGAACACCGCCACCTCAGATCCTTTTTTGAGAGGCAGCGCGCCTCCTTCGTTTTTAAGGAGGACCATCGTGTCTGCCGCAGCTTCTGCCGAAAGAACCGAGTGTCCGTCGTAATCGACTCCGAAGTTCATAGAAATACCGTTTGCCGTGGCGGATAATGAGACTGCTCTTAATATGTTCTCGCAGCTTGCGTCAAGTTCTTCCATACTGAGCGTGCCTCGCTCAAGTGCTGCAAGAATCCTTTCGGCGTCGCTTTCGGAGCCGGGCATGTTCAGATCATTTCCTGCCTTTACTTTATCGGCAACGTCGCCCGCAGCGCCCCAGTCGGACATAACTACGCCTCTGAATCCGAATTCGCCTCGAAGTATTTCAGTAAGGAGTTCTCTGCTGACGGACGCGTGCGTGCCGTTTACGCAGTTGTACGATGACATGACGGACACAGGAGCGGATTTTTCTACTGCTATCCTGAACGGGCGGAGATATATTTCTCTTAAAGCGCGCTCGGTCACGACTGCGCTTACGGAGCCGCGGTTCGTTTCCTGGTCGTTGGCAGCATAGTGCTTCAGGCAGGCACCCGCTCCCGATTCCTGAACACCTTTGACGTATGCTGCGGAAGTGAGCCCCGTAAGCAGCGGATCTTCCGAACAGTATTCAAAATTACGCCCTCCAAGCACGTTTTTCTGTATATTCATTCCTGGGCCGAGAATGATATCGATACCATGCGCGAGAGTGTCTTCGCCGATTGCCTTTCCTATCGTGGTTATCAGCTCGCTGTCCCACGATGAAGTAAGGTTCATAACTGACGGATACCAGATGCCGTGACTGTACCTTATACCTGCCGGACCGTCGTTGACGGTTACGGAAGGCACGCCGTATTTCCATAATCCGTACGTACCGCCTGATGCGCCGTCTTTTACGGGGCTGTGTCCGGTCACCAGAGCGGCTTTCTCTTCCGTTGTCAGTGCGCTAAGAACGCATTTGACTCCGTCACGGGTAAGCTGAGGGAGGCCGTACGATATACGGAGAGTCATATTGCAATATACTTTTTTCCCGTCGCTTAATTTAATTTCTGCGGTTATCTCTCCGCCGCTTTTTTCAGGCGGGCAATCCAGAATAATGTCGGTGGGTTCTGTCGGTGCGGGAAACGTTTTTTCTGATATTATTCCGTAGTAGCTTTCTGTCAGCAGGCAATCGATCTGTGCTTTCAAGGGATCGATATCTCCGAGATCGCATGATAGATTTACAAGTATTCCTCCGTCTGCCTCTTCGATCTTATATGCCATCATGCGCGATTCCCGCTCGTTCGTTTCGGGCCGTTCCGTTTCAGACGGCTTAAGTGCAGGAAGTTTATTACACGAACTGAGTGCGATAGTCATCGTCATAAGTATAAGCATGGACAATACGATACAGACGACTTTTGTTCTTCTCATATTTTCCCCTTCCGAACCGTATATCTTTTACCGCAGCCGATCGCTTTGCGGCACCGTTTTAGTTCTGCGTTTATTATAGTTTAAAAGCGCTTTTATTTCAATCCCGCTTAACCGCCGTCACTTGCCGCCTATACCTGCAAATTCGCCAGTCAGCAGCGTTGGTATGTTTCTCTGCGCGATAACAAATACGACTGCATCCGGCAGGTCGGCTGCCACGCAGTTCATATCGTAAGGCATATTCCCGCGCAGGTATCTGACGTACCCGAACTGCGATGATAATAACGATATCAGTTCCGAGCCAAACGAATCGCGGTAGACAAGCAGCCTCCCCTGTTTGCCCTCTGTGTTTTCCGTCTCGATATTCATATCCATTGACGACACCGGCTGCTCGAGATATCTGAACCCGGACGCACCTGCAAACGAGTATACCTGATCCGAAAAACCGTATTTGACGTATGATCCGTGATCAGTTCCGGGTAAAAGAAGTTTATATAGATCTCCCGGGAGGCCTTCTTTGCATTCAGGCTCTGTCATGCCGTATCTGAAGCTGTTTCCGGGCGAGTATTTTTCCGTAAGATAATCGGACAGCACCGATGCTCCTTTCGCGTTCCAGTGCGTGTCAGTCTTGTAATACAGATCAGCGTCGTTTCCGAACAACTGACGTAAGTCCGGCGCATCTGCACCAATTGACGAAAGTTTTTGTAAAAGCTTATCGTAATTAGTATCTTCGGCTGTTTTTCTGAAATATCCGGGCATATATTCGGGATAGACTGTATTTTTATTCGGGACAATAACAAAGCAGAATTCCGCTCCGTTTTCGGCACAATATTGCCTGACCTTATCGAGCTTCGCGGCAATCATTTCGATTTCTTCGTCTGTCAGCGTTCCGGCACCGGTATAATCGTCAACGGTTTTTGCATAGAACAGCCATCCGTCTTTTCCCGCGATCACCTGCTCGTTCCCGGAAACACCGAATACTGAATAAAGAACTGAGTTTTTGAACACAACTGCTTCGTTTTCAAACGCAGATCTGCCGTCAATGACTTTAGTGCCTCTTGCGCGTACCTCCATAAAGCCTGCAAAAGCCGCGATCAGGAAAAAGGCGGTTATCAATATTATGCTTATCACCTTGTTCGCCTTTTGCATCCTGAAATCTGTCATCCCTTCCGGCGTAAGCTTCACTGCGCCCGTTAAACGGATTATATACTAAAAAGAATACAATAACAACGCCGCACGCATCTTAAAAATAAAAAAAGCCGGAACCGCTGCACTTTTAATGAAATGCATACGGCTCCGGTTAGATCATCCGTCAGATCCCGGGGTCATTCCCGGTCAAATGACGCATTTTATTTTTTCTTTTTCTTGCTTACGATAACACCTATCACGATTGCAGCGACAACAGCAGCGCACGCGCAAACGATTCCGATGATGAGTCCTGTGCTGGGGCCGCTCTTTTTGTTGTCAGTGTTATCTTTATCGCCGGAAGCATCTTTTGTCGCAGGAGCAGCGGTTGCATCAGCGGGTTTGTCCGTCGGAGCATCCGTCTTAGCGGGAGCTTCGGTAGCAGGAGCCTCAGTTACTTCGGGAGCTTCCGTTACTTCGGGGGCCTCTGTAGGAGCTTCGGTCGGCTTTGCGGTCGGTGCAAGTGCGTCAACCTTGCTGAAATCTCCGTCGAAAGCAAGGGCGGCTTCTTCGCTTCCGAAGAACGCGATCCAATCGATATCCATTTCAACATCAGCAGAGGGCTGAGCACTGATCGCGTCAAAGCGGAAGCCAAGCCATTCGTCGTCGTTAAGAGCGTTTTTCTTGAACGAGCTGTTTGCGGTCGGGTCGACAACTACGGTCTGCCAGTCGGTCGTGCTCCAGTCATATCTGATCGCAGAAGAATAACCACCCGTAGCGCCGCCGATCGATGTGGTGTACATGAACGCTTCTCCGGGGCCCTGAGGGTTGGAGATATCGTTCAGTTTAAGCCTGATGGCAAGGTAAGGATAATCTTTGCAGCTGATGGGCTCTTCATCCTCAAGTTCGAAATACGTTCTGAAAACCATGCTGTACATAGAGTCCCAAGCGTTCTCGGGCACGAAAACATGGAGCGTGCCGTCTTCATTCTGTTCGAGCTGTACCGTCTCAGTGCCTTCGTCGTTCGTCAGATCGTACTTGGACATCTTGAAGTAAGTGACGAAAGGCAGCGGATCGTCGCAGCCGAGTTCACTCTTGGGTTTTTCGATGTTAGGCATCTCTCCGTAGGGATTTCCTTCGGGAGCGACAGCATAGTCAACAAACATACGGAGACTGAGTTTCTGAACGTATTCGCCGTCTCTCAGAACGAACTGTCCGGGATAATTGAGGCCTGCAGACCATACGCCAACGCCGGATCCGCTTTCGTCTTCGGCATCGGAAAGTTCCATATAGTATACACCGGCAGGAAGAAGATTTCCTTCTTCGAATACAAAACCGACAGGAGAATTATCCTCAAAGTTTTCGAAAACAGTGGGTCCTGCTATTGGGGTAGATTTTACCGTGGTTTTATAATCGGTATCCCATTTCCACAGCGTAACGGTGAGGTTACCGACATCGTTCGACCAGCTCGGGCAAACAAATACAACGCGCGTAGCGTCGCCAACTGTGGAGATAATGCTTCCGATGGTGTCGAAATCAGCGTTGTACATTGCAAGCGCCGTGCTGCAATCTTCCGGATTATAGTTTCCGGATACATTTTCCTGATCCTCGGCGAATGATAAGGTGCACATTGAAGCGACCATAAGAACCGCCAGGATAACTACCAATATTTTTTTCATAACAACCTCCTGAAAGATTTTTGTTATTGGTTTCATTTATTCTATATCAAACCACGGCAAATATCAACCGGATTATTATACAGAGCACGCCTATTGTCCGGAACTTTTTTTGGTGGTATAATCGCATCATGCGAATTATAAAGTATCAGGAGCCGCATATGAGAGCAGATTCTAAAAAACAAAAGATAAAGAACATCGCAAAGAACCGTACGGATTCTCTTCCTCCGGCCGGTTCACATATTCATTTTATCGGCATTTGCGGCTCCAGCATGAGCGGCCTTGCGTTGCTCGCTAAACACTACGGCTATATCGTCAGCGGCTCTGACAGAGACGAGAATCCTGTGGCGGATGATCTCAGGTCGAAAGGCATAAGCGTCATGATAGGGCAGAAAGCCGAAAATATTGACGACAGCATAGATCTTGCAGTCTATACTGTTGCCGTCAGTATGGATAATCCCGAGATCCGGGAAGTCACTTCCCTCGGGATCCCTCTTATAGAGCGTGGCAGTTTCCTGGGCATGATATCGCGCAGATTTAAATATCCCGTTTCGGTTTCAGGAACGCACGGAAAGACGACGACGACAGCTATGCTCAGTTCTATAATGCTTAGCGCCGGTTTCGATCCTGCCGTTCATCTGGGTGGTATCTTTCCTCTTATTGAAGGAAGCGTTCGTCCCTCCGAAAGCGACTACTTTATCACTGAAGCATGTGAATATTATGCGCATATGCTCAAGCTTTCTTCGTTCGGAGCAATAATCCTCAACGTAGACTCAGAGCACCTTGATTTTTATAAAAACGATAAAAATATCAACGATGCTTTTGCGCAGTTTGCGGAGAATGTCTCCCCCGACGGTTTCGTCGTCGTATGCGCCGAAAACAAGCGGGCAATGGCCGCCGCGTCCGGAGCTTCTGCGCGCGTCGTCACGTACGCGCTTTCAAGTTCTCTGCTCGGGGCCGAATTCGAGGCGGACAATATCGTTTCGTTCCCTGACCACAGCGAGTATGATTTTAAACACAATTCCGAGGTATGCTGCAGGATCACTGTTCACGTGCCCGGAGTGCACAACATTCTCGATTCTCTTGCCGCTTCCGCCGCAGCATGGAACCTCGGCGCAGATATCGGTGCGATTAAGACGGGCCTGGATAAATTCACAGGCACCGGACGCAGATTCGAGCACAAAGGAAATGTGCGCGGCGCCGAACTCATCGATGACTACGCTCACCATCCCGCCGAAGTAAAAGCGACTCTTTCGGCCGC
>JAGADO010000166.1 GCA_017613535.1 Clostridia bacterium
AAGCGGCAACAAGAAACGGCTCTCTGTACCCCGTTCCACCCCTTGCTATAAAAAGGTGAAAATGATATAATTCCGGGCGACACAGGCCGGAAACCACGTGACACTTTTTACTCGAACGGTTACTATATAAACGTACGAGCAAACGCGAAATCAACAAAATGAATAAAAAAATGCATAAACGAACGAAGGTGCCAGCAATGCAAAAAATGAAAAAAACACGCAATTATTCAGAAGAGACCCGCAGCAAAAAGCAGGGGAAGAACATAATAAGAATAGCAGCAATGTGCGTCGTATGCGCGATTGCCCTCTGCAGCCTCACCGGATGCGGCGGAAAAAACCCGGGCGGACACTCGGCGCTGCTTGACGCCGACGTCACCTTTTACACCTCCACCTCATTCACAACGAGCCGCAAACCCGCCGCAGTAAGCAGCGACTTCCGCGAAGCATACGCCGAATTCGCGCTCAACCTTCTGCGCAAATGCGAAAAAGGGGACAATACACTCGTTTCGCCCCTCTCGGTCATGACGGCGCTGGCAATGACAGCAAACGGCGCGGACAATAAAACGCTGACCGAGATGCTCGCGGTTTTGTGCGGCGGCAGGTTCACGACGGAGGAACTGAACACGCAGCTGTTCAACTTCTACGAAGGCCTCGGGAACACCAAAGACGCCAAATTCCGCAGCGCAAACGCCATCTGGATCACCAGCGACCCGAACGTAACGCCGAAAACCGAATTCATTGACGTCATAAGCAACACATACCGCGCGCAGATCGCAAAAGCACCGCTGTACGAAAAAAAGACCGTTGACGCCATCAACGAGTGGTGCAGCCAAAACACCGACGAAATGATCCAAAAAGTACTCGAATACAGCGACGTTGACGCCAACACACTGATGGTCCTGCTGAACGCACTGTGCTTCGACGCGGTCTGGGAAAAGCAATATGATTCGGAACAGGATGTTTCTGACGGCACGTTCCACGGCGCGAAAGGCGATCAGAACGCAAAAATGATGTATTCAACCGAGAAAACGTACCTGTCCGGCGCGGAAGAAACCGGATTTGTGAAATATTATAAAGGACGTCAATACGCGTTCGTGGCGCTTTTGCCCGGCGAGGGCCTCACCGTGAGCGAATACCTGGCGAACCTCGACGCCGGGCGCATTGCCGCGCTGATCGATAGCGCGGACACATCGGGCGGCGTGCATACGGCAATGCCTAAGTTTTCGTTCGATTGGGGCAATTCCGTTGCGGATGTTCTGGTTGATCTCGGTATGGTCGATGCGTTCAGCAACAGCGCCGATTTTTCGAAGCTTTTTGACGTTGATTCATACATTTCCGACGTTATTCATAAAACGCATATCGACGTTGACGAGTCCGGCACGCGCGCCGCTGCGGTCACGGCTGTCATTCTGGAGACAAAGGCAATTGCCTATGAAAATTACTCTGTCGTGCTTGACCGTCCGTTCGTGTACGCGATCGTTGATACGGCAACGTGGCTGCCGGTGTTTATAGGGGCGGTCAATTATTTGTAAGTGGCAAATTGCAAATTGCAAGTGGCAAATGGCAAATGGCAAATTGCAAGTGGCAAATGGGGATTAGAAGAGGCATTTGAAGAAGTCTTTTACTCTTGCGGCGATCTCGCGGACTTCGCGGAAAAACTGGTTTGAATAGGAGCGCGGATCGGCACCGACGCCGTACGCATCCATACCGAGCTTGTCGGCAATATACAGCGCGCGATACAGGTGGTACTTTTGCGACACCACGATCACGCGCTTAAAACCGAAAGTTTTTGCCGCCCTGAGCATGCTCTCGTACGTCGAAAAACCCTCCGGATCCTCAACAGCCGCATCGGCAGGCACACCCTCAGCCAGAGCACGGTTCAGCATGACCGTCACTTCATCATAAAACTCGCTCCGGTCGCCCGAAAGCACGATAAGCTGCACATTCGCAGAATTAAAAACATTGACACCCGCATCGACCCTGTCGGCAAGCATATGCGAAGGCGAGCCGTCCGGCAGCACACTGCAGCCAAGCACGATAACCGCGTCAAAACTATTGTCACCCGTCAGCGCGGGGTCATCGGGCCGGACGATCCGGTCACGCGTTTTCAGCATCACATACAGATTTATCGCGAGCACGGCAATACCCGCAGTCAGCACGCACGCCAGAATGATTGCGACGATCCGGAGCAGCACCTTGCGGACACTGCGCTTTTTCGCGGTTTTTTGTTTATCTTTTGCATCTTTTTTCATTTTTATACCGCTGTTTTATCCGTCTGCCTTATCGGTCCGGCTGACCGGCAAGGCCTGACAGCACCTCGATGTTCCGCCGCATCAGTGTGAGATACGTTTCACCGGCGTCAAACTCTTCCTTGCTCAGATTATGGCACGAATTCAGGCACGCCGTAGCGCAGCCGGTCTCCGCGGCAATTGCATCCGCGATCCGGTGGCTGGATAATTCGACGTAAAAGACCGTATCGAGCCCGTTCTCACGGATCGCGTCGACAACTCTCCTGACGTCCGCTGCGGCAGGTTCGCTCTCTTCCGCACAGCCCGGAAAAACGGCACACGCCGTAAAACCGTACGCCTTGCAGAAATAGCGGAACGGATAACGGTCGCCGAATGCAAGCAGCCTCTTCTCCTGAGGGATCTTGTCCGCTGTAGCCCGTATATCCCGATCAAGCGCCTCAAGCTTTTGCACGTAAGATACGCAATTAGCCCTGATCTTCCCGCAGACCGCGTTGTCCGCCGACTTCCCGCCGGCGATCGCGGCGAGGCGGTCGGCAAGGGCATTGACGATGAGTATTACGTTGTTCGGGTCGGTCCAGACGTGCGGATCTTCCTCGTCCTCGCCCTCGATCATCAGCCGTTCGCTGACGGCGTCAATGATCGCGAAGGAGCGTTCCGGTCCCGATACGCCGGAGTCAATAAACTTTTCGACCCATATGTCCGCGTCTCCGCCCGCGTAAACGAGCAGGTCGCACTCCGATATGGCAAGCGCGTCGCTCACAGACGGGTCGTACGTGTGGGATTCGGTCCCGGGTCTCAAAAGCAGGCTTACGCTTATCCCGGGTACGCCGTCAATAAGTTCACGCACGAAATCGTAAGCCGGGAAAATTGTTGCGACAATATTTATTTCCGCTTTTTCCGCTCCGTTTCTGCAGCCCGTTAAAGGCACGCAGCATAGAAGCAGCGCGCCAAGCAGCAAAAAGGAGACGGCGGTCTTCAAAAACTTTTTGATAATCATTATTACGTCCTAAGAATCAGTATTACGACTCTTTTCCGGCCTTACGCGTACGCCTGCGGGCACTGGTCGAAGCAGCACTGCTGACGTTGACCGCCGCCTGCTCAAGCCTGATCTGGGGGAGGATCCTCGCCTCACGCAAAAGATCGCTGGCCTCGGTATTGACCGGCTTGATCGTGAACGAATAGCGGAACTCTTTCTCGTCAAACGTATATTCTTTCGCCAGGCCCGGGCCGCAGCTGTTCGATCCGATACCGGCGGTTTTGTAATCGATGTGCACGACCGTCTCGCGGCGCGGCCTTAAGCCTATATCGAGCATTGCCCTTGTCAGATCTTCGGGCGTGTAATGGAGCGCCGAGAACGAGAAGTCAGGCATGCCCTTGAAGAACAAACCGCGGCCTTCCACGTCGGAAACGCACGCAAAACGCGTATTGATGTGGTTACCGTTGTCCTGCGGCTTTATGTAGTGCGTGAACTCGCCCGTGACGGTCGAATCGAACACGTCCATGTGCGCGATGCGGTTCATATCGCTGTACGAGTTGAGCGGCCCCATGCCGAAATAACGGAGCTTTTCATTGCCCGCAGGCATCTCGAGCGTGAACCCGAAACGCGGCAGAGACGGAAGCGCATTAGCCGTTTCACCTGTGACGGAAAGCGCTATCTCGCCGTTCCCGTAGAATACCCAGAACACGGAATACCTGACGAGCGGCATACGCGAAGGAGCGACCGTTACATAAGAGGAAAGGATCTCGGCGTGCGCAGGGGAGGTATTGACGATGCGCGAACTTCTGCACTCTTCGGCCGCGTGGTCAAGGCGGTGCTGCTGCCATACGCCCCGTATGTTGCGGTCGTTGTCCGTAGGAGCGCGCCAAACGGTGAATTTTGAAGGAGATGCGAGCATCTGAATGCCGTTCCACGAAGCCGAAACGAGCTGGCCGAGCGACAGATCGAATTTGTATTCGAAATCTCTGCCTCTGAGCGTGACAGTCCTGCCGTCTTCGTCGTTCTCGCAGACGAGATTCTCCATCATATCCGTCGTAACGATCTCCGGAGCAGTCTGTTCCACGGGGAGCCTGAACTGCCTTGTCCCGAGCACCCAGCCTCTCGGCACGGCCGGGGTGGATCTCTTCGCCGTTACGGTGAGGTCAATATATATTTCTTCGTACGTCAGGTCAGGCAGTTCCGCTTCGAACGCGCATTTTACGGTTTCGTGCGGCGGGCAATGTCCGATTGCGATCTCTCCTTCGGCCAGCGTCGCGCTCTGCGAATGGACGCGGTAATCGATGCGCACCGCGTCTTCGAGGTCAATGAAATCGTACCTGTTCGTCACTGCGATCTCGAGGGGAGAGGCAGGGTCGTACGCGAACTGAGCGGGGCAGATGACCTGCTTGTACTCGGTAAGTCCGGTGCTCGGCACGCGGTCGGGATTCACGAGGCCGTCAACGCAGAAGTTTCCGTCGTGCGGGAATTCTCCGAAGCAGCCTCCGTACGTGAAGAACGTGCGCGGAACGTCCGGAACGCGTCTCTCGGGGCCGTACTGCGGCAGGCGCGCTGCTGTGGCAGTCATCGGGCCTTTTACGGTGCGAACGGCGTGGTCCGCCCACTCCCAGACGCAGCCGCCCATCGCGTCTGGATACTTGTAGAACAGATCCCAGTAAGCGGCAAGATCCCCCGGGCCGTTGCCCATCGCGTGTGAGTATTCGCACATAAAGAACGGTTTCACCGGAGTGCCCTCGTTTGCGGCTTTTTCTAATTGACCCTCGCAATAATTTTTCACGAAGTTCGTGTCGGAATACATGCGGCTGAACATATCGAGTTCCGGAGCATCCGCACCGCCCTCGTAATGGATCAGCCTCGAATCGTCCCGGTTCCTCGTCCACTTGACCATAGCCCGGTGGTTATCGCCGTAGAACGCCTCATTTCCGAGCGACCAGAATATGATGGAGGCGTGGTTTTTCTCGTGCTCAACCATACGCTCCATGCGGTCAATATATGCTCCGCGCCATGCCGGGTCTTCCGTGAGCATGCGCGATGTGTCGCAGCCTGCGTCGATCGATCCGAGCGCCGTTCCGTGCGTTTCGAGGTCGGTTTCGGCGACAACGTAGAAGCCGTAATAGTCGCACAGGTTGTAGAATCTGGGGGCGTTGTGGTAGTGCGACGTCCTGATGCAGTTGATATTGTGACGCTTCATCAGAATGAGCTCCGCTTCGGTTTCCTTGAGCGGCGTCACGTGGCCGAGATCCGGGTGCGTGTCGTGGCGGTTTACGCCTTTGAGCTTAACTGGTGAGCCGTTGATGAGCAACTCGCCTTTGGATCCGAGGGCAACGGTGCGGAGGCCGGCGTTTACGGGGATAACTTCTCCGCATGCGATCAGCAGCACGGTGTACAGGTACGGGGTCTCTGCCGTCCACAGTTTTGGTTCTCCGGGGACGCGGAGCGTGATGTCAAATTTGTTTTTTCCGTCCGGTTCTGTTTCGGCTGCGGCAATCAGATTGCGGTCTTTATCGTACAGTTCTATACGGATGTTTGACGAGGGCGTCTCGGTCTCGCTTTTTCTGGTGATCCTGGTGAGGTCGCCTTCGATCCGGATCGATTCCGTGTCTGTGTGCACGAATATGTCGCGTATGTGGCGCTCGGGTCTGGCGAGCAGGTAAACGTCGCGGAAAATGCCTGAAACGCGGTAGAAATCCTGGTCCTCGAGATATGTTGACCACGCATATTTGCAGACGGCAACGATAATTTCGTTGTCCGCGCCTTTCGCTCTGTGCAGGTACGGGCTGATGTCGAATTCAGACGGCATGTGCGAGCCCTGCGAGAATCCGGCGTATTGTCCGTTGATGTATACGAAGAAGAACGTGTCAACGCCTTCGAAGTTCAGGTATACGTGTCTGCCTGCGAATTGTTTGGGCAGCCTGAAGGTGCGTCTGTATACGCCGATCGGGTTTTCGCGCGGTACGTTTGGCGGGTCGAGCGGGATGGGGTAATCTGCGTTTACGTATTGCGGCACGCCGTAGCCGTACATCTGCCATGATGACGGTACTTTGATGCGGTCAAATTTGCATATGCTTCTGTCGAAGTCGAGTTTGAATGCTTTCGCCGCGTCGTCCGCGGTGGGGAAGCAGCAGAAGTCCCAGTCTCCTTTGAGCGATTCGATCATTCCTCCGAATTCGTAAAGTCCGTCGGTGATCGCGTGTGCTCCGTTCAGTGCTCCGCAGCGGCAAGTGTACGGTATGTACCATGCCCTCGGTTTTTGCGTGCCCGCGGACAATTGTTTCGGGTCGTTTATTGCGGTGAATTCAGGTGCTTTCATTATCGTTGCAGTCCTTCCGGTCAGTCGTCAACAGTCTCCTCGACCACGTATTGTCCGCGCTCCGGGGCCGGATCGCTGCTGCGCGTGAAGATGATGTAGTTCGAATCGTCAATGCCCATTACGAACGAGTCGTTGTCGTATGTATACGGCACGCTGCCTTGGCCGGCTACGTAGATCACGTCGTCGGTCCAGCCGATATCGTGCTCTTCGCCGTAGAGGTGGATAAATCCGGTGCCTTCGGGCTCGAGGACGGCGAACGCGTGGAGGTCAAGGAGTTCCATCAGTTCGATCATGGAGGCGTCAATTTCCGTTTCGCCTTCTTTTCCGCCTGTGAGTACGTAGTACCCGGCGCGCTCGGTGTGGGTGGGTTTGTCGTAATTCTCTTCGCCGCCGGTCTCGGGTGGCAATTCATTGCTCTTCTGGAAGATCATCGTCGTGCCTTCGGGCGCGATCGTCAGCGTATCGCCGCTGAGAGTGAAGTCGACTTTGTCGCCGCTCTCGAGTTCGGTGAGCTGCGTCCCTTCCCATGTGATATAGTATTTGTCGCCGAATATGTTGAAAATGCCCGTTCCGTCTTCGTTGAGGAGCAGGTAGCAATGAAGGCCGAGCGTTTCCATTGCCTCGATCTCTTCGCTGCCGTACTCGACGCCGTTTTCGCTGCCGCCGATGAGTTTATAGTATCCGGCCAATTCTCCTGCGGGTACGTTTGTGGGCGCTTCTGTGGGCGCTTCTGTAGGCGCTTCTGTCGGTACTTCTGTGGGTTCTTCGGTCGGTGCGTCTGTGGCCGGTACATCGGTCGCGGGCAAGTCCGTCGGGTCGTTTACCGGGGCGTCCGTCTTGATTATGACCGGTTCGTTCGTTTTCTCCGGGTCTTTTTTCGAATTTACGCAGCCCGCCATAGACGAGACCGCAAGGATAACGGCTGTGATCACTGCCGCAAGCGTCAATACTTTTTTGCTCATTTTGCATTTCCCTTTCGTTTCGGTCGAATGAAACTGTTCGCCGGTGCGCCGCGGTCAATCTCCGCCGTCCCCGCTTTCCCTTATTATACCGCCAAGCCCGCATCAATGCAAGGCAGTGGCGGAACGGGGGACAGAGACCGGTTTTTACCCCCGCTTTTGGTGTCAAGCGAAGCCGTGAGTAATGCGGCAGAATTTCGTTTTCCCCGAAATTCGGAGCATACTCACGGTTCGCGGAACGGGGTACAGAGACCCGTTTTTCCACAGATAAAGCGGGGAAGGGCGGGGTTTTCCACAGATTTTAGGGGTTAAGTTTTAAAAGAGGGTTCAAAAAAGAAAAAAAGGAATTGTCGCTGATGAATGATTTGACGCGCGCAAAAATCAGGAATTAAGACCGAGAACGATCCGGGAGATATTGCCCGCATCATCCACGGACGCGATCAGAAAATACCCCGACTCGCCCATAATATACGTATAATTCCCGCCATCGGCCGTTTTGAGAGAATAGATCGCCGGATCGATCGCGGACAGACTGTCACCGGGACGCACGCCGAAAACGGTGGCATATTTCGCAGACGAAATTTTAATACCTCCGATAAGATGAGCACCGTTGCCGTCGGGGTACAAAGTGATTGAAAACCCATCATACTCGAGATTCACGTCCGTACCCGCCGCGATGCAGCTCTGGCTCTCCTGCCTTCTCACAGGCTCGCCGAGCGGAGCGGTCAGCTCGGTTTCGTTGTTCACCACGGCCCCGATGTACAGTGCCAATGACGAACTGATAACGATCCCGTCGGTACTGTTTTTATTGTCCTTACCGGGACCTCGGGGCGCGCATCCCGCCGGAACGATGGCGGCAACGATCGCAATTATCAATAATAGTGCGGCTGCCTGTCGCCCGCGTCTGCTCGCCATCAGCGCTCACCGCCCTTTGAAAGGATCGCCCTGACCGCCTCGATCTGCTTCAGCACGGACGGAACAGAAGTGCCTCCCTCGCTTATGCGGCGGTCAACGCACGTTTCGAGCGCGATCGCACCGTACACATCCTCCCCGATAAGCGGGCAGAACTCGTTATATTCAGCCAAAGAAAGCGTCTCGAGCGTTTTTCCCGCCTCTATGCAGCGTGCCACGACCTTGCCCGAAATTTTGTACGCATCGCGGAACGCAAGGCCCTTGCCGACAAGGTAATCAGCCAGATCGGTGGCGTTGATGAACCCTTCCGAAGCAGCGGCACGCATCTTATCCGGCCGCGCACGCATTGTCCGGATCATGCCCGCGGTGATATTCAGGCACGCCAGAACAGTATCGCACGCATCGAAAATATGCTCCTTGTCCTCCTGCATATCCTTATTATACGCAAGCGGAAGCCCCTTTAACATTGTCAGCAGCGTGATCAGATCGCCGTACACGCGCCCTGTCTTACCGCGCACGAGCTCGGCCATATCCGGATTCTTCTTCTGCGGCATGATCGACGAGCCTGTCGTGTACGCGTCGGACAACGTCACGAACCCGAATTCCCACGACGACCACAGTACGAGCTCTTCGGACAATCTCGACAGGTGCATCATTATTATCGCTGCGGCGGAGGCAATTTCCACGCAGAAGTCTCTGTCGGATACTCCGTCGATCGAGTTCATGCACACGCCTTCAAAACCGAGGCTCTGCGCTTCGAAGCGTCTGTCCGTTGCGTACGTCGTGCCTGCGAGCGCGCACGATCCGATCGGGGACACGTTCATCCTGCCGGCCGCGTCGCTGATCCTTCCCGCGTCTCTTAGGAGCATCATCGCGTACGCCATCAGATGGTGGCCGAACGTTACCGGCTGGGCGCGCTGCATATGCGTGTATCCGGGCAAAATAACGTCGCTGTATTCTTCGGCTCTGTCGCAGAGAGCCAGGATAAGTTCATTGATCGCGGCGGATATTTCTGCTGAGCGTTCGCGCAGGAACAATCTCGTATCGAGCGCCACCTGATCGTTGCGGCTGCGCGCCGTGTGAAGTTTTTTACCAAGCTCGCCCAGGCGCTTCGTAAGCTCCTCCTCCACGAACATATGAATATCCTCGGCCGCCGGATCGATCAAGAGCCTTCCGCTTTCTATATCGTCAAGTATCTCTGCCAGGCCGTCGATGATCTTATCGGTCTCGTCCGGGGCAATTATCCCCGCCCGTCCAAGCATTGCCGCGTGCGCCATGCTTCCCTTTATATCCTGCCTGAACATGCGGCCGTCAATACCGATCGACGAATTAAATTCATCCGCGGCCTTGTCCGTGCTGCCGTCCGTACGGCCTGCCCAAAGCTTTGCCATAATAATGCTCCTTCCTTAAAGCAGCAGTTCCGTGATGGAGTACGGCCCGGCCTCTGTCTCAGCCGTTTCGTCTCCCGCCGATGCGTATGCGAACTCGAACCCGTCCGTAAGCCTGTTCAGGCGCAGCACGAGCTCTTCGCTTTCATTCATAAATATAGAAGACACAGCGCAGCCCGGCGCGTTGACCGAGATGAACTGTCCGTCCGGGTCAAGCGTTCCGAAGTGTGCTCCGGTGGGTATCGCTTTCGGTTTGTGCATCATCTTTTCAGAGCCGCTGACGAGCGTGACCGGATCTGCCTCAGATACGCCTGCGCAGATGTAAATATCCTGCTGGCCGCGTTCCGGCACCGGGTCCGGGTTATGCGCCGTGTTGATCAGCGACAATACAAGGTCTTTTCCGAAGCATCTGTATCCGTATTTACAGTCGCTCCTGAGCACGACAGTGCGTTCTCCCGCGCCTTTTCTGAGTGCGTTCTTTATAGGGGCGGCAAACGTGAGCGCCGGTATGTCGTGGTTTTCGGGCTTGCGGATAGCTGTGCCCATCGGAACGTCGCAGATGAACGCCTCCGGCTCGTCTTTAAGGCTTAGCACGAACGCCAGCAGGGGGATCGTCTCGCCGGAGCGCTCGTTCCAGTCAACGCTGTAATGGAAGCAGAGATCGGAAGCTGAGCGGTCAAGAGTGACTTCTCCGTTTATATTCGATCCGAGCGCACGCATGGAGAAACTGTAGCCCTGGCGGAGGCTGTTGCCGATGCGGTCAATTCGTTTTATCTCTGTTACCGGCGTCTTTTTCAGGTGGCGGCCGATGATCCAGGCGGACATTGGATTATCCTGCGTGTCGATCAGCACGAGGCCGGAGTGCGCGTCAGGACGGAGCTTTTCGGAACCGTCGGATTTGTCTATGAGCGACTTCAGGCTGAACGTTTCCATATCGAACTCGGCGCGGATATTGTCGTTCTCGAGCACGAACTCGTTTTCAAATCCGAGCCTGCCCCAGTCCGGGCAATAAGCGTGGTGGTCGTACGCTTCGAGTTCGCGTTCCGAAAGCGCGATCGTCCTGTATCCGAACGCCGGTATATCGAGGTCAACGAGGAATGTTATGAATTTGTGGTCCCAGTAGTGCTGCGTGCCCGAGTTCAGCGTCATCGGCGGCTCGTTTCCGTCGCAGTCGGTGAAGACGGCGCGGGATACGTCTCCGGGCCAGTCCCAGACGGTGATCTCGACCGGGCCGGTGAAGCGCGTTGACGCAGGGTTGAAGACGTTGTAGATGCGCTGCTTTCCGGCGCCGCGTTCCGGGTTGGGTATGCCTCTCCAGGCGGCAAGGCCGAATCCCGCCCCTGCGCCTTCGGACATTGACCCGTACGGGAGATCGTCAGGTTCTGAGAGGGTATTGTCCGCGCCCGCGTCTTCAGAAATTTCTGCGAACAGGGAAGTGTCAATGTTTTCGGATATTGCCCGAAGCGCCCTGCTTTCTTCCGTTTCCGCCGTCGCCAGCGCCCTCTGGTAGAGCGCCATCGCGTAATCGCGGCTGTCTCTTACGCACGAGCCGGTCAATATATCGTGAAAGTGCGTGAACAGTACGTTCTGCCATGCTTTTTCGAATCTGTCTCCGCCGTACGTGAAGCCGTCGTCAATTCTTTCCGCGATCGCCGACATTTCTTCTGCTTCGAGCAGCTTTGCTTCCGCCTGCTTGTTCGCGCGCTTGATGCGAGACTGCGTGGTGTAGCAGCCGTCGAACAGGAAGTTGATCTCGTGCTCAACGACCGGCAGTTTTTCTCTGATCGCGGGTGTGTCTGCGAGCTTGAAGAATTCGCGGAACGTACCGAACCGTATCCTCGGGAACACCGGCCATGACTGCATGTCGATGGCGTTTTCGATGTCTCTCCTGGTCACTCCGCCGCCGTGGTCGCCTACGCCGTAAACGATCAGTCCGGTCCTGAGCCCGCCCATTTTAGAGATGAGTCCCGGGAGTCCGATACCGATGTGCGGTGTGATGCCTGAATTATACCAGTACGGTTCGCGGTACATAAGCATTTCGGCGCCGGACGGGGCTTTGTAGCGGTACAGAATGTAATCTTCTGCCAGTCCGCGGCAATGATAGTAGTATTTTAGTCCGGCGAAGCAGTCTATCTCGGGTACGTGAGCGCTGTGGCCGAACGTGTCGGGGGAGAAGTCGATCTCGAGGCTTTCGGCCGGAACGCCCCAGACTTCTTCCATGTATTTTTTTGTGTATGTGATCGTGCGGACAAGCGATTCGCCTGCGGGCATGTTTTTATCTGTTTCGACCCACGCTCCTGCCGTTACTTCCCAGCGGCCCTCGTCAATATATTTTTTGATGCGCTTCATCAGTTCCGGTTCGTGTTCTTCTATGATCTTATATGTGGATGCCTGCGATTGCGAGAATGTGAATTCCGGGTATTCGTCCATGAGGTTGCACATCGTCGTGAACGTGGCGATCGCGGCGGCAACTGTTTCGTTGTAGCTCCACATCCAGTTCATGTCAATGTGCGCGTGCCCGCACAGTATCAGGGCGTAGTCTTTTGCGTCGCTGCTCATCGGCATCAGCGCTTCTTCCGCCCGGAAGCATGCGTCTTTCGTGACGCTGCCGTCGCGCTCGATCGCTTCTTCTACCACGTCAAGTGCGTTGGATATGAGCCTCGAGTATATGCCGCTGTTTTCGTCGTAGCGGTCAAGCTGCAGTGCGAATTCCAGTTCGCTCATTATCCGCCTTGCGTATTTGTCCGCGGGTGTGATTCTGAATTGTTCTTCCGGTTTCATACCGAATGTGTATTCGAATCCGGCTTTCCGCCTTTCTCCGCCTATGCGCTGCTTTAAAATGCCAAACCGTGCGTCGTTGTTCATGGCTCCCATCCTTTCCGGTGATAAAGCTATGAAAATTATACTTTTGGAGGGGCGCCGCGTCAAGAGCGAAACAGGGGCGGAACGGGGGTGGAACGGGGGCGGAGCGGAGGTGGAACGGGGGACAGAGAGGCGTTTCATTGCCTAAATTTGCCA
>JAGADO010000013.1 GCA_017613535.1 Clostridia bacterium
CCGGGGCGGCAACGCGGGCACCGGGCCTGGGGACAGTTACCATTGCCGGTCGAGGGGACCGGGGGACAGTTACATTTTTCGCTCCGGCGGATAAGTTACCTGTCCCCCTGTCCACTTCTGCCTTCTTTCCTCGGTTTCTGCAGACCGGACCGGAAATGGTACCTGTCCCCAGGCCCGTTGCCCGCGTTGCCGCCCCGGATCGCAGGAAAAATCAGAGAGAAAATTCAGCGGTATCGGCGCCGACAGTCAGAGAAAAACTGGCGCCAGAGGGATGGAAAAGAGGCGCAAGGCGGCGGATCGCGCGCTTGGCGACGAAACGGTCCCACAAAAGGAGATCGAAGAAAACACCATCCTCGCCGGAACAAACATCAAATAATTGACCGCAGCCGGGCTCCTCGACATAAAGACTCAGCTCGCGGCGCATGTAAGAAAGAACATCCGGATCGGGAATTGACGCGAGGCGGAGAGTCGCCGTCGCAATATCACGATCCCAGACATAAGAAAGGATATTGTCACCGCCGAGAAGCAGATCAAAAGTCAGCTGGTCGGAAAAAGTTTCTACAAAAGAAACATTGCGCAGCTCGGCAACACCCTCAAGCTCGATCACCTTCATTGACTGCTCCGGAAGCAGCTTGGACCGGTCGCGGATCTGCGCATCGATCATGCGGTCGAACTCCTCGGGCGTCACGGTATTGCCGTCATAAACAAGCTCGGCCGCCGGAAACATAACCAGCTCGAGGCAGGCGCCGCGCAGCCGGTCCTCGCCGATGATGCCGCACAAATACAGGTAATTCGCACAGAAAACGATCCCCGGCACATCCTCGTCGGAAGCCGTAAAATCATCGGAAACATCGGGCGCAGAAGGAAGGGCAAGCTTATCCTTATCCCAATCGGCAAAAACATACACCTGAAAACTGTCGTGCTGCTCGAGATAATTGACCCTCAGCATCGGCGGAGAGGCCGAAACGTCAATATCCGCCACGCCCGGCCAATAACTGTACAGCCCGCGCACGACGTACGGGTAGAGAGTCCATTGACGCCTGACTGCATCCGGCGCAAGCTTCACGAAAAACGAAGCCACCAGATTCGCGCACAAAAAACCGCCCCCCGTCAGCATCAGAATATAGTGATGCACGGGAAGCCCGCTGCTGCCTGTATAAGTAAACCGCGAAAGCGCAGGAAAAAGATACTCGGAAAAACCGGCATTGTCGATCATCTCCGAAACCTTCGCCGTTGCCTCCCTCATTTTTCCGCTGTCGATCAGCGCCATCAGACCCGGCGCCGCCTTCATGAAATCGTTCCAGAAATCGTCAACAGAGAAAACGGGCTCGTACCCGGTCTTCAGAGTGCCGGTCCGCTCGAAATCCTCTTTAAGGATCTTATCGGGGCAATCATACAAAAGCGGCGTTTCGCAGTAGTAGTCATCGAGGCGGCTGACGTCGCCGTTATACCGGTGGCAATTCGCGCATTGCTCCCGAAGCCGCTTCCGGAGCGCCTCGTCATACTCGTCCCGCTTCATCATGATCACCGTCGCCGGGAAGATAAAACGCGGGTCAATATCCCTGATGACGCTCTCTTTAACGGAATTGTCCGTAAAGCAAGGCGGGACACATTTATCACTGCTGAGCAAACTGGCACGAAGGTCGGATATTCCGGCCTTCGCGATGTACTCCCTGAGTTCCGGCACGCTGTTTACGTTCGCGGGGAACAGGTAATATTCATTTTCGTAAAAGAACGCGTTTAGTTCTATCATTCAGCCTTGCCGGCGGGTGCCTCGGAGAACAGATATGCCATCCTGCCCAGAGGAGCCGCGTCTCCGTTCTTATAGAACGAGAAGATATCGAGCTTACCGTCTTCGCCGTACTGGTAGTTGTCCGCCCACTTGAACTTCAGGTCAATGACGGTCCTGCCGCCGTTGTCGCCGATGCCGAGCAGTTCGCGGGAGACGGAGAGCATCATTTTATTGCCCTCGACCTTCATCTTAGCCGTTCCGGCTTTGCTCCACGTTCCGTCCGCGTTGTATTTGGAGATGACCGCTTCGTTGCCGTTCGGTTTTTCGAGGTTAACCGCGAAGTCGTACATCTGCGCCCAGACGGCATTGTCCTTAGTTCCGCTCGAAATGAACAGCGTCATCCAGTTTTCGTCGGTGGAAGGCGTGATGTCTTCGGCTGTTTCGGCGTAGAAGTACAGGTTTTCGGTGTCGCGTGCGGTCTTGAGCGATACGAAGTCGTTGCGGCCGGTGTCGTCGTTGTATTTGATGTTTCCGAAGCCCTTGGACTTGCGGTCAACGATATCGTTTCTGTAGTCGGTGTATTTTGCGGTCACGGATGCGCTGTTCCACTGGTCGAAGCTGCCGTCTATGTCGATCGTTACGTTCCCGCCGACGTTCACGCGGTTTTTGATGCCTTTGTACAGTCGGATGTAGTGGATCAGCTGCATGTAGTAGTTATCGCCGAAGAGTCCGTTCATCGGTTCCGCGTCTCGCGACGTGTTGGTGTCGCAGCAGTCAACGAATACGATGGGGTATTTTTTGCTTGCGGGCTGGCGCTGGGCAACCCATTCGTTCCAGCCTGTTACGGCTATCATTTCGGGGTCAACGCCGATCGCCCATTCCCATTGTTCTGCGAAGTTGTACCCGTACAATACCGCGTTTTCGGATGTGTCGTTGGCGCCGTCGTGCCAGCTTCTGGTGCGGTCGTTGCCTTTGTACCATGCCGTGATCGACATTGTGCACGTGGCGTCGTGCTGGGCAATGGAGACGTTGACAACTTCTTTGCGCCCGTTGAGGCCGTATATCGCGTCGTCCGTCATATTCCGGCCGAATTCCATCCACGGGAAGCCGTCGTCATATTTGTCGCCGTTGGGCCAGACAGTGTGTTTGATCCTGAAGTATTCTTTGCATTCTTCGGAGAGTACGGGGTCGTCCGGGTCGCCGATGATCATGGGTTTTCCGTCCCAGTTGAAGAAGAGTTCGTCGAGCCGCGGGTATTTTTCGTGCATTTTGGTGCTGCTGTAGATCGATTTGTAGATCGTGTTTATAGTTTTGCCTGATGCGGAGTTCGTGTAGTATGTGATCTTGGGTACGTCGTAGCCTGCTTCGAGGTATTCGTACCATACCTCGATCAGTTTTTTGGCTGATGCGCTGTAGTCGACTGCGTTTGTGGTGTCGAAGAATATGAAGTCTACGCCTGCGTCTGTGAGCATCTGGCAATGTTTGCGCATGACCCATGCGTCGCTCGAGGTGTAGTATCCGAACATCGGCTCGCCCCAGAAGTGGTGCGCGCCTTGTGCGCCGCCGCCTGCTTTGATCCAGTTTTTCTCGGATTTAACGGAGTCCGGGTCGCTTTGATATATTTTGGTGTTGTCGTACGGGCCGTCCGTGCCGTGCTGTCCCTGCCACAGGAAGTAGAATATGCCTACTTTTCTGTCTCTGAGTTCGCTCGCGTCAGAGTCGGTGGCAACGACTCTGCCCAGGTCGTCAATTGCGTAGTATGCTCCGTCCGTGTCGGAGTACGGTCCGTCGTATTTCAGCACCGGTTCTTCGGTTGCGGGTGCGGCCGTGTTTTTGCCTCCCGGCCCGTCGCCTTTAATGGTGCATCCCCATGCTGTCGTCAACATCATCGCCATTACCAGCGTTAATGCAAATATCTTTTTCATCTGGTTTTCCCCTTTCGTGGAGTCCCTTTTTGCTTCGCCCGTATTTTAATATACCCCCGCAGCTTTGTCAAGGCAAGGGCGGGTGGAAGAGGGGCTGCAAGAGCGGTAAAGGGGACAAGCGGTAAAGGGGACAGGCACCGTGCGCGTACGGGCGACAACTTACGCACACGTTGCCTGTCCCCTTTACCGCTTGTCCCCTTTACCGCTCTTGCAGCTGACGCTGTCCTCGCCGCTGTTTTTCGGGTCCTTTGGCTGAGTATGGGACCCTGGTTAAAAAAATAGTGAAAAAACAGGCGCGAATCGCGCCTTGAACGTTCAAAAAAAGAGCCGGCCGTGTCGAAAAAAACGAAACAGTCAGCAAAAAACAATAGAGAATTGACCCCGGCGGAATCGTAAAGCGATGCTGGCCGGGATATGTCAGATTAATATATTAATACTGCATCACGTCATTGCCCGGGCGACGGAACAGAATCCCGAACAGGAATGCGAACAGAATTCGTTGTACCGTTGACGATGCGCATCACCGTACTCCGCCCCTTCTTAACAAACTCGGCAATCTGACGGTACGAAAGCCCGCGCCTGCGACACTCGCAAAAGACCCGGCGGATATTGTCCATCCCCAGCCCGAGCAATTTCATGCCATCCTCGCAATCCGAAAGCGTGCGCAAAACCTCCTCGGCCTTTTCGTTGACCACCTGCGGCGGCAATTTGTCGATCATTTCCATAAATTTAAGCCTGCCGGTGTCAATTTTCTTAAAGTGGAACGCTTCGAATTCATCGCGCGCGATTACTTTGAACACCTCGTCGCGGTCAACGATCCATGCTTTTTCGGCAAGGAATTCGCGGTAGCTGCCGGACGGGTGTTCGGCAGGGTGACAACACATTTCTGCTTTGACCGGGTTATTGTGTATGTATCGTATTACTGCGGCAAGGTATTCGCTGTTTTCGACAGGCTCGCTTTTGTACCTCCCCTGAAAGACGTGGCCGCATCGTTCGTGCACCGTATTGTACCATTTTATGAATTTTGTCTCTAATCCATGCATAAATTTGCTCATTTTGCCGGTTTCCGGTTCTTCTATACACATATGCACATGGTTAGGCATCAGACAGTATGCATAAATACGTATCGAATGCTTCTCTTTTTCCTGCCTGAGCACCTTTAAAAACATCATTTCGTCCTCGTCCGAAAAGAAGACCTTTTCCCTGTTGTTGCCGCGCAGCATCACGTGATAAATGCCCGTCTTGCTTAGTTTCCTCGCTGTTCTTCCCATCAAATCACCCCCTGCGGTTTGAAAGATAACTTTCGCACATTTGGCGTCCGGCGTCAATCGTTTCCTATGATTTTTCTTTATTTTCGATTATTATCGGATATTTCTGAGTATTTCCGGCTTTTTCTTGATTTCCCCGGATTTTTCCGGTTATTTCCGGTTATTTCCCGAAACGAAGCAGCATCACACTCGGGAAACCAGGGCGGTGCGGCAATATAGAATTCGGCCGGATCGAGGGGACTGGGCAGGGGGGCACTGGGCAGGGGGACAGGTACGGTGCGTTGACATCGCCCCACGACTACGCACCGTACCTGTCCCCCTGTCCAGTCCCCCTCACCCGCTCTTTACTTTCAGCCGCCAGCTGTGGTAAACTCACTCAAGCGGAAATTGACCCGCCAGACAGCAAAAATCGGCTCAAACAAGCCTTTTTCGAGGAAAAACGATGAAAATTGACTTCCACATACATACATTTCCGGACCGGATTGCCCCAAAAGCAGTTGGGAGACTGGCGTCGATTTCAGGAATCACTCCGTTCACCGACGGAACGACCGCTGACACGCTGAAAAAAATGGAGAAAAACGGCATTGACGTAAGCGTGTGCCTGAATATTGCCACCCGACCCGGCCAGGAGCAGACGATCAATGACACGGCAGCGACACTGTTCGATGAGAGTCGCGGCAAGCTCGTGGGCTTCGGATCGGTGCACCCGAACTCCCCAGGCGCGGCAAGTGAGCTGACGCGCTGCAAGGCACTTGGGCTGAAAGGCATCAAACTGCACCCGGACTATCAAGAGTTCATTGTCGACGAAAAACGACTCTGGCCACTGTACGAAGCGCTGTCGGAACTCGACCTCTTCGTAACATTTCACTCCGGATGGGACTGCTACAGCCCGGCCAAAATCCATTGCCCGCCTGAAAACGCCGCTCGCGTGGCCAAAGCATTTCCGCACCTGCGCATGTGTTTCGCGCATTTTGGCGGGCTGCGCATGTGGGACGACGTGGACAACTATCTGGCTGGCCTCGACAATGTTTTTTTCGACACGGCGATGGCAGCAACAATGGGCCTGGACCCTGCTCTTGCGAGGCGCATTGTTTCGCGCCATAACTCCGACAACATCCTTCTCGGCAGCGACTGCCCGTGGGAGGATCCGTCAATCTCCGCTGCCTGGGTCGAGTCGCTCGGCCTTAGCGACAGCCTGACCGAGAAGATCCTTGGCACCAATGCCCTTCGTCTTCTCGATCTGTCAAGCCTTCCAAATTCACCGGTATCCCGCGATAGCCAGCAGCAAAAACAATGAAATCACTACCAAAATTTCTATTTTTCGCACTCTCACTCATCTTCGCCATCCTGCCCGGTAATGGTACCTGTCCCCCTGCCCGCTTTTCCGGAAACTGTACCTGTCCCCCTGCCCAGTCTGACCGCTCACCCTTCAGCTCCGCCGGCTCATCTTCCTCGGCCGCTGTTGCCGACAGCTCAACTGCCTGGAAAGGATACCGCGAGCCGCTCTCGGACGGCGTAAAAAACACGCTTAGAAACGCGTTGTGCATGTACGACATATTCTGGACCCCGGCGGAGGATATATCGGCGTGGGGAACGACAAAAAAGACGTATATGCAATTTATGAAAGGCCGCACGTACCGCGGAATACCGTACGGCCAGCCGGTGCACCAAGGCAAGTATGTCGGCACGGTCACAACGCTTGACGAATTCATCGAAGCAGTCAGCGATCCGCAGAGCCCGCTCTACACCGACCGCGGCGAAAACACTTGGAACTACACGGACCACGGCGGCCCGATCCAGTATTCACCTTATTACTCGAACGACTGCAGCGGCTTTGTATCTGCGGCGCTTGGAATAAAGCGCCACACCACACGAGACATAGGAGCGGACAAAGAACTGTTTCCGGTCGTTGGCAACACGCTCGCTGACGCCAGACCGGGCGACCTGCTCAACTCGACCAAAAGCGGCCACGTAATAATGGTGTACGACGTGGTATACGACAAAAAAGGCGGCAAGGTGCAAAGCGTTGTCACGATCGAACAGACGCCCTCGATCATCGTCATCCGGTCGTTCGGCAAGGACGGTATAAACGGCTCGCTCGCCGATCTCCAAAAAAAGATCATGAACGGCGGCTACTCGGTCGTGCGATATAAATATATTGACGACGTACTGCCGATCGAAGGCGCCGAAGCACTGCTGCCCGAAACGGTCAACTCAGTTTCATCGCCGTCGTCGTTGTTCGCCGCCGGAACCGCAGCAAAAGGCAACGCATATATTGACCCGGACAATAACACCCTGCTCCTCGAGGGCTGGGCACTTTCGCTGACCCCGCTCAGGGGCTTCGAATATACGGTCAACGGCGGCGCCCCGCACTCACTTCCCTCTCTCTATTACTCCGAACTCACCGCGCCCGCCCTCGGCTTCGACTATTTCGCCGGCATCGGCGGCGTCAACGCCTACTCCGCCACCATAAACCTCCAAGCGGACCCGGGGACAGGTACCATATCCGACGGAGCGGACAGGGGGACAGGTACCATATCCGTTGCGGTCTGGGCGGTCACGGAGAAGGGCGAAAAATACATGAGCGCCGAAATGGAGATTGTCCGGAGGGAAGGAGAAAAACGGTTCATCTCGAACATTGAGTCGATGGGCATGGATCTGGGCGAAGACAACGTGTTCAGACGCACGATCGAAGCATCTGCGCTGAGGCCGGGCACGGTCACGCTGAACGGGTGGTGCGCCGGAGAAAACCAGACGAGATTCGAAATACGCGTTGACGACGGGCTGTGGTACCCCGTGCCCAACACGTTCCGCGACGACGTATACGCCTACACGGCCGGAAACTACCCGAACTGCCGCGACTGCAACGGATTCTACTGCGGCGTTGACCTTGACGCACTCGGAAAGGACACGGACCACACGGTCACGTTAAGAGCGGTCACGACAGACGGGGACAATTACGTCGTTGCCGTTGTCGAATATCCGGCGCGCACGAACTGGCGGCTGATAATCGGCCTTGGCATCGCGGCAACGGCAGCAGCGGCAATTATTGTCTGCGCCGTGCTCATATCTGTAAAGGTAAAGAAAAAAATCAGAAAAGTCAAATCTGCAGCGGCAGAAAAAGCCGAGATCAGTAATTCAGCCCGATAACCCCGATCTGATCGACAGCCCCGTTCGACTCCATCATGTAAACAGCGAGCCAGGCCCCGTCATCCGGCACCATTCTGCCAGCACCGCTCGCCTGCGCCAGATACACCCTGATCTTATCGCAAAACTCATCCGCATCATCGATGCCGGCAAACCGCCTGCCATACTTATCAGTAAACATATCCGGCTCCAAAACCGAATAAAACTCAAACAACTCAAGCTCCGTTGTCGCAGACAGCCCGACATACTCGAGCTCATCCGGATAAAGATTCCAGGAAACGGGAACCGGTTCGGCGGAAGAACTGACCGGCCAGCCGGAACCGTTCGACCGCACAGCCCTGCCCGTAAGCCTGACCTGAACATAAACCTCAAAATCCGCAGGAGAATCAGTCGTAACAGGAAGAAAAACAGGCCTGTTCATATACAGCGAAAAACGGCCATCTTCGTTGACCGTAAGCATTTCAGGCCGGTAAGCAAGCGCGGAATTCGCATCATCTTTAAACCTGATGGAGACAACGCCGCCGTAATCATCCGGCGTTTTCGCAAAGAACAGCTTCTCTTTCTCTTCATCGGTCCGCGGCAACAGATACCAGTCACCGAAAAACAAAGTCGCGTTCTGCGGGAGATAGTCTTCGTCAGCTGGTATAACGCTCCCGAAAAATGCGTCGAACCGGACAATTTCCGTCCCTCCCGCATCGTAAAATATAAACGAACTCTCATTGCTGTTCGCGTCATAAGCAGCACTGTACACCCGCACGGCCGCGTCAGTATTGCCGTCCGTTATGTTGTAGACGTTTTCCCTGATGCTTCCGTCTCTGAGACAGCTTTGTTTCCAATACCGCCAGGTCTGCGGTGAAAAGGCCTTATTTTCTGTCAGCGGATACATTCCGGTATATTCCGTGATAATATTGTCTTTACCCTGGTAATCCCAGACCTCTTTCCGCAGGATTTCCGCATTTTCGTCGTATACGTGATAAATTCTGAGCATGTCTGTTTCGGCAAATCTGATCCCGACATCTTCGCCGTTCACGCCGGTCGAGCTGATATACCGGACGAGGGCAACACTTTTCAGTGTTTTCGAACCGTTCTCCCTGATCCACTCGAGGAGGTTGATCGACTTTAATTGACCGCCCGAAAACGTATAAACAATGCTCGAATTTGCCGAGCCGGAAATAATATAAACACCATCTTCGTAATTGCCGCCCTCCGATCCAACCGAACCGGCCGAACCAACCGAACCATCCGAACCGGCCGAACTCCAGTAACCGTCCGGTTCATAATAGCCCGGACCGTCTGCAACTGTTGCCTTGGAGATCAGCAGTGCCGAATCGATTACGACCGACTCCAGCAGACCCGCGCTGTCGTACGAATACGTGTAAACACGCTCGTTTCCCATCCGGTCAATCGTTCTGGCCGAGCGGATCTCGAGCTCGTCGCCGGTTTTTCCGCGCCCAAAGGAGGCGCTGGTCAGGTTCGTTTTCAGCGGAGTCCAGCCTTTCACGCCTGTGGCTGCGGTTTCGCTGAAGCAACTCTTTATAAATTCGTTTAGATCGTCAAGGTTCTCGCTGGTCAGCTTTTTCTGCAGTACGGCGTCAACTGCGAACGGGTTCAGTGACGTGAATTCGCTGATCGTTAGAAATGCGATTGGTTCAACGCGTTCTACATTGCAAATATATAATTTTTCGGCATTTTTGTCGGGCATTACGGCCTTGCCGATGTAGCCGACTTTTATTGTCAGCGGGACCTCCCACATAATTTCGATACCGTCGTACGTTGGTATGTACTTCTCCATAAAGGTCAGAAAATTCGCGTTGATTTCTGCTTCTTTTTCGATCATGAACCACGTTTCCGTCGTTTTATCCTGCTCGTTTTCGTTTTTTACTAATAGGAGTTCGCTGCCGCACAAGTCCTGCCCTGCCTGCCTGATTGCTTCCTGTGCTTCGCTGAAAATGAGGCCCATATCTCCCTGCCCCAGCTTTTCGGCCAGGTCCGACCTGGTCAATACTTTTCCGTCGCTTGAGACGAAGCGGTCAATCATATATGGCATTTTTGCGTTGAGCTGCTTGATTTTGAGGGTGTCGCCAACGGGCATCGCTGTTGCTCCCGGTGCTGCCAGGTTTCCGGGCTCCTGCTTTCTGCCTCCCATCCCGCGGCCGGCAATAAGCACTACCGCCGTCACGATGATCGCTATCGCCGCCGCGACTACCGCCACCATAATAAGGCGCTTCCCTGCGGTTCTGGTACCTGTCCCCTTGCCCACTTTTCCGGAAACGGTACCTGTCCCCCTGCCCACTTCGTCCGGCGTGGCTTCGGAAATGGCGGAATCGGTACCGGCGAAAACGGTACCTGTCCCCGTGTCCACTTCGACAGGAGCGGCTTCGGAAATGGTACCTGTCCCCATGTCCACTTTTTCAAAATCAGGGTCGAGCGGCTCAAAAATCGGAGGTGAGCCGGCGGGCATAAAAGACGGATTTGTATTATTTGTGCGCTTTTTGGCGTTGACAACTGTAGAATTGATAAGAAAATCGCCGATCTGGTCAACTTCAGCATATGACTCCGCGGATGTTTCCGAGGCTGATTCTGCCGAACCACGATTGTTCCAGAAACTAATAAGAGCATCGAAAAAACACTCGCGGGAGACAGCTTCGTTGTCCGTAACCGCATTGGCCGCCTCCAGGCAGGCAGCGGAATAGCTGCGCTCGAGCTCAGCGAGCGCCGAATCATCGTGCTTTGCAATCAGATCAAGGATCTCGTTGTCCGTCAAACCGCGTAACCTCCCGAAACCAAAACCGTCAGTTACTGTCGTGCAAGGAGGATTTCCGCGCCCGGTGCGCCTCTAACTTCGCGTCAAACCAAGGCTCGAACCTGCGCATGACCAGTTCGGCGACAATAAACCCCGCCAGCGATGTCAGAAGCGCCACCGCCGCCGCGGCAATAACGTCGCTCGGATAGTGAACATATAAGTGAAGCCGCGAAATGGCAATAAGCCCGGCCAGCACAAGCGCAGGCGTTCCGAACTTACGGTCAACATAAAACAGTGCCAGCGCCGCGCTTACCGATGCGGTCGTGTGGCCGGACGGGAACGAGAAATCGGACAATCGCTTCACCGCCAGCGGGACAAGCGTGCTGACGTCGTACGGCCTGATGCGGGCAACGGCGTTTTTAAGTATAATGTTAGAAAGCAGAAACCCGAGTGAAATCGCGACCAGCATTGCCAGCCCGCCCTTCCTCGTACGCCTGAACAGCAGAAAAATCGCGGCCAAGCCAAGCCAGAAAATCCCGCCTTCCCCGAACATTGTCAAAAACTTCCAGATCCCGTCGCTTGCTCCGCTCCTGAACGCACTCTGGATCCCGTCAAGAATCGTAATATCGAACGATTGAATCGCGTCAATAAAATTCATTCCGCCTCCCGGCCTCCTTTTCCTGCCATTTATACCACAACCGCCCCTTATTATGCAAGCCACCGGAAAAGGTACCTGTCCCCCTGCCCACTTCTGCGGAAAAGGTACCTGTCCCCCTGCCCACTTGTCCCCCTGCCCACTCTCTGCCCGCTCTCGGCCGCGCCGCTCTTGAAACGGTGGCCCTTTTCTGCTAAAATACAGGCACACAAACAGAAAACGCCAGAAAAACACACACACGATCATGCGAAAAAACACAAAAACGATCACGCACGACCGACCAAAAAGAGGAGGAACACATGAAACGACACATCCTGCTGCTACTGCTCCCCGTAATGCTCCTCGCAGCCATTGCCCTAATCAGCACGACCACGCCGGTATACGCCGCATACACATTCACCGCATACGGAGAAGGCGAACGAAACCCCGTAAGAATAGACGGCGACTGCACGATGGGCCAGCGCGTAAACGTTGCCGCCGAATTCGTCGGATTTAGCTTCAACATGCCCACATGGAACACCACAGACGCAGAAGCCACACTCGGCGTATTCAAATGGGACACCGACATTGACAAAACACTCGAAAGCGAACCGCTCTTCAGCAAACACTTCCAATGCAAAGACAACGCCACGAACATTGTCCGCTTCAAAGAAACGCCCCTCGAAGCCGGAGAATACCTGTTCCTCATCTACGACATCAGCGGCACCGTCGGATGCTGGACGTTCTCATCAAACGCGATCTCACTCGGCTACTGCTACGCAAACGGACTCGAACAGGAATGGGATATGGAACTCGCCATAATCTTCACCACCAAAACATCCACGCCCGTAAAAGAATGCGAAAGCCAGAGCATCTCATACACCCCCGTAAAACCGCCGAAAGAATACGTCATCCCGGAAGACAGCCTGATCTACACACACGAAGTAATGCCCGACACGTGGGTATTCACAGACGCACTCGGACGCACGGCGCTCACATACGAAGACGTCGGAGGACCTAAAGAAAACAAAACGATAGCACTCTTCTATTGGACGTGGCACGACTCGCAGCGGTACGGATCGGTACCGGTAAACCTCCAGAAAGTCAGCGAAGAACACCCCGAAGCAATTGCCAACTACAACGACAAATTCTGGGGAACCGTCGGAACCGGATACGTATGGAACGAATCGGTATACGGATACTACGTATCGCTTGACTCATGGGTACTCAGAAAACACGCCGAACTGCTCGCCAACGCCGGAGTTGACGTCATATTCACGGACAATACGAACGGCACGCTCACATGGCGCGAATCGTACATGACGCTGTACGAAACATGGACAAAAGCGATGCAGGACGGCGTAAAGACCCCGAAAGTATCGTTCATGCTCCCGTTCTCGGCAGGCGACAATGCAAACACGCAGCTCAAAATGCTGTTCACCGACATATACAAACCCAGAAAATACCAGCCGCTCTGGTTCTACTGGGACGAAAAACCGATGCTCATGGCCTGGTCCGGAAAGCTCCAGCTCTCCGACCCGATGGAAAACAACATCCTGAACTACTTCACATACCGCCGTAACATCCCCGGATACATCACGGAAGACGCCGCAACGATGTACGGAAGCTGGGGCTGGCTGTCGATGTATCCGCAGGCATACTACTACGCGAACGAAGAAGACGCGGCGAACAATAAAGTCGAACAGGTCACCGTAGGCGTTGCCCAGAACCACAACTACAGGACACACACGCTCTCGGCAATGAACAACCCGTACAACGCAGGCAGATCGTACACGCTTGACGAGTCCCACCTCGGCGAACCGAACAGCAAACTCTACGGCTACAACTTCTCCGAACAGTTCGACTATGCACTCACGCTTGACCCGAGAGTGATCTTCGTCACAGGCTGGAATGAACTGTCAGTCGGACGCTACGACGAATGGGGCGGCGTAAAGAACGCATTCCCGGACCAGTTCAACGACGAAAACAGCCGCGACATCGAACCGTCGCGCGGAGACCTTCAGGACAATTACTACTACCTGCTTGTCAACTACGTCCGCAAATACAAAGGCGTGCGCGAGATCCCGACCCCGAGCGACCCGATCAATATCACGCTTGACGCCGGACAAGACGCGTGGAAAGACGTTGCCCCCTACTACGCCGCATACATCGGAAACACCGGCGACCGCGACGCATACGGGTACGGAAAAATCAAGTACACCGAATATTCCGGCCGCAACGACATCATCGGCGCCCAGATCGCGCGCGACAACGATTACATGTACTTCCACGTCGAGTGCAACGATAACATCACGCCGTACACAGACAATCTCTGGATGAACCTGCTGATCGATTCGAACCAGGAAAATCAGGGCTGGAACACATTTGATTACGTCGTCAATAAATCCCCCGCCTCCGCTTCCGCGGTCGTGCTCGAGCGCTTCACCGGCGACGGATACGCAACCGAAAAAGTTGCCGACTGCGAATACAAAGTCGACGGGCGGTACATGACTGTCAAAATCAAAAAATCCGATATCGGTATCACGGCTGACAAATACACCGTAAACTTTGCCTGGACCGATAACGTCCATGATGTCGACGATACCGGAGCCGAAAACGAAGGAGGAAAGCCGATCTACACATCGTTCAGCGGCGATATAATGGAATTCTATGTATCAGGCGACGTTGCCCCTGGCGGACGCTTCAAGTTCTCGTACGTTGTCGGCCAGGAGAAAGAGGTCGAAAAGGATAATACCGAAGAAGTCAAAGACGGCATTAATCCTCTCCTCATAATCCTGCCTGTCGCCGCAGCCGTACTGGCCGCAGCCGCAGCCGTCGTTGTCGTCCTCAGATCCAAAAAGAAAAACTGAGGAACAGCAAATATACAATAATCAGCACATAAAAAACAGGCGCGTTCTTTTCCGGCGCGCCTGCTTTTTTTATGCACTGATATTCAAAATTGACCTGATCAGTCCTCTCCTATTCGCAATACTTATACGGCGTCCCGATCAGCCCTGACTGGTTAAACGCGCGGATATTGTGCCTCACGATATAATCGATATACGAGCCGATCATTTTCGCGATCAGGTAGTACCCCGCCGAATTCAGGTGGCCGCCCGTATAAAATATCTCGCGGAACTCCGCGTCATGCGCCGGACCGTACTCGGTCAGATCGATCACGTACGTATTCGAAAAACACTCCGCCAGCTCGTACATCAGCTTCCGGTGCTCCATATAGCGCACCTCAAGATCCGCAGGCACGAACGGCTCGGGCTCGACCGGCATTGTGACAAGGAAAAACACGCCGTCAGGCTGTATCTCCCTGTACCTCTGGATGATCTTGGCGAAATAGCCGGCAAACGTGGGCGCGTTCCGGTGCCAGTCAGGGTCAATATCCGCCGTGCTCCCGACAGGCAGATCTCTTTTATCGAGATCGTTGCAGCCAAGGGCAAGGATGTACGCCTGCGCGGCCTTTTCCTTGTCCCAGTAGCCCATACTGTCGGCAAACGAATTCACGTACTCGCTCGCGGTCATATTGCCGCGGGAAAAATTGTACACCGTCGTGCCGCTCATGCGCGCCAGATACTGCCCCCAGGAAATGTCAAAATAATCGTGATACTCCTTCGGCCCGCCGAAATCCATTGACTCCAGGTCGCCCGAAGCAAGCGAATCACCGATCACTGCGATCGTCCTGAAAATGCAGGTAAAGCCGCCGTCGTCCTTCACGACGTCGAGCGGCTTTTCATCATCTGCTTTTGAAAAAAACTTAGAAATATTCATTGTCCGAACGCATTTTAATCAGCCGTTAAACTCCGAAACCCCGAAAGTCACCGGCTCAGTTCGTTGTGCCGTCCCACGTGCTGACCGCGGTGCTGGTACCCTCTTCCTCGGTGAACCAGTGCGTCGTAACACACTTGGAATCGGTATAGAACTTGACAGCATCCTTGCCCAGCGTGTGCAGCGCTCCGAAGAACGACTTCTTATGGCCGCTGAACGGGAACACGCCTACGGGCACCGGAATACCTACGTTCACACCGACCATACCGCCGTGCGTGCGCTTTGCGAACTCTCTGGCGAAATAGCCGTTCTGCGTGTAAATGACCGAACCGTTAGCGAACGGGTTCATATTCATCATTCTGAGGCCGTCCTCGAAATTCTTGCAGCGCTTGATGCAAAGCACAGGGCCGAAGATCTCGTATTTACCGACGTTCATATCTTCCGTAACGTGGTCAAGGATCGTCGGTCCGAGATAGAAGCCGTTTTCGAATCCTTCCACAGTCACGTTTCTGCCGTCCAGCACGAGCTCCGCACCTTCCTCGATACCCGCGTTGATGCGCTCGATGATCTCATTCTTATGCTTGAGCGAATAAACCGGACCGAGCTTCGTTGTGCGGTCGTACGCGGGACCGACTTTGATCTTCTCAGCCAGCGCTTTGATCTCCGCGACAAGCTTGTCCGCGATCGCTTCTTCGGCGACAACGACAGGCAGAGCCATGCAGCGTTCTCCTGCGCAGCCGTAGGAGGCGTTCACGATTCCGGCGGCAACGCGTGTAAGCGGAGCATCGCTCATTACGAGGGCGTGATTCTTTGCCTCGCACAGAGTCTGTACGCGCTTTCCGTATTTCGAAGCACGCTCATACACCGAAAGACCTGTCTTCGTTGAACCCACGAACGTGATGCCCTTAACATTCTCGTTAGCGATCATGCGCTCGACCTCATCCCTGCCGCAGGTGATGACGTTCAGCACGCCGTCGGGAAGGCCGGCTTCGCGGTAAAGTTCCGCGAAACGCAGCGCGGTCATAGGTGTGCCGCTCGAAGCTTTAAGGACAATAGAGTTTCCGCATGCGATGCAAAGCGGTGCCATCCAGCCCATCGGTATCATCGCCGGGAAGTTTACGGGGGCAATGCCCAGGAACACGCCGATCGATTCGCGGTACAGTACCGTGTCGTAACCATTCGAAGCATCCATCAGCGACTCACCCATAATAAGCGAAGGCATCGAAATAGCATGCTCGGTAGCCTCGCGCGCCTTCAGCACGTCACCCTTAGCCTCTTCCCATGCCTTGCCGTTCTCGCGCGCCACGCTCATCGTGAGCTCGTCCATATTCTCATCGATCAGCTGCTTAACTTTATGGAGCACCTGCACGCGCTTCAGCACAGGCACGTTGCGCCACGACTCGAACGCCTTTGCCGCACACTCGATAGCGTAATCAGCCTCTTCGGACGTACACTTGGGCGCCTCGGCGATCACCTCGCCCGTGCTCGGATTGTAGATGTTGTAATACTCGGTAGCCTTCGAAGGCACTGCCTGGTTATTAATAAATAAATTCAGTCGTTCCATAGCTGTCAATAAACTCCTTAAACGGTTTGTGATTCATTACTGCCTCGAGCGTCGCGCGATCAACGCGGCGGAGTATCTCCTGAAAATCTCTGTGTACGTCTGTGCTGATCCGGGCGAGCAGATTGCGCGACGCCTGCTGGCTCTCAGCCCTGTGGAGCGGGTATCCGCGGCCCGGAGGATCGAGGAACAGCTTCTCGAAAATGTACTTCAGGTTTATGTCGCCTGCCCAGCCGAAGCCCTTGTTAAGCGCGAGCGAAATACAGTTTCCGCCGTTGATCTGCGAAAACAGCCAGGCGTCAAGCGAGTCCTGGATGAGGCCGCAGAAAACGCCCGGATACTGCATTGCCGACATCAGAAAGCCCTGGCCCGTGCCGCAGCCGCCGACAACGAAATCCGCCGCGCCGCTGTTCAGTGCGATGCCCGCCATGAGTCCGGTCTGTATGTACGTGAGCCCGCCTTCACCGGCCGTGCAGCCCACATTGAAAATTTCGTTGCCCGTAGCAAGCAGCGCATCGAGCACGAAAGGATTCTTCTCCCGCGAGGAGACTTCATTGATAAGTGCGATTCTCATATTACTGCCGATCTCCTTCTTTCTGTTTATCACACGCGCTTGCGCGCAATGCATTTTTCAGCTGCCGCGGCAATATTTTCCGCGGTGAGTCCGAAGCGTTTCTGCAGGTAATCCTGCGTTCCGACCTCTCCGAACGATTCCTTAACACCTACGCGCTCGAGCGGTACGGGCAATGTTTCGACGAGCACTTCGCTTACTGCCGAACCGAGCCCGCCTGTCGCGTTGTGGTTCTCCGCCGTAACGATCGCCCCGCAATCCCGCGCAGCCGCCACGATCGCGTCACGGTCAACAGGTTTTATGGTATGCATGTCGAGCACTCTGGCCGAAAAGCCTTTCGCTTCAAGCATTTCCGCCGCTCTCAGCGCCTCGTACACCATGATCCCGCTCGCTATCAGGCACACGTCGCTGCCGTCGGCAAGCATATTGGCCTTCCCGATCACGAATTCCGCCCCGTCGGGGTAGATCCGCATCGTCTTGCGCCTCGAAGTACGCAGATAATGCACGCCGTAATTTCTTGCCATATAACCGACCGCCGCAGGGTACATTGACGCATCCGCCGGCTCGATAATTACCGCTCCCGGAACGAGCCTCATCAGCCCGATATCCTCAAAAGGCATATGCGTGCCACCGTTCGAAGCAGCAGTAACGCCGGGATCCGCGCCGATTATTTTAACATTAAGGTCCTGGTACGCGCAGGACAGGAAGATCTGGTCGAACACGCGCCGCGTCGCAAAAACGCCGAACGCGTGGAAAAACGGCACCATACCCGTCTCGGACATACCGGCGCTCATGCCTATCGCCTGAGCCTCCATAATGCCGCAGTTAATGCCCCTTTCGGGAAACTCTTTGTAAAAAGGCTCCGTGCCGACAGAGTGGCGCACGTCAGCGTCAACGACAACGATCTTATCGTTTTTGCGTGCTTCTCCGATGAGCGCTGCGCAGTAAGCCGCGCGCATCTCGGTCTTATCAAGCGAGATACCGTCAGTCAATCTGCCCATAGCTTGCCTCCAGTCTTCTGTCGACTTCCCGGATCGCCTCATCCGCCATCTCCTGCGAGATCACCATATAATGGTTGAACCCCGGAATCTCTGCGAAACTGCATCCGTGGCCTTTTTCGGTATTCATTATAACGGCAGCCGGTCCGGACTTCGCGGCGGCCGTAAGTTTATCGTAAATATCGCAAACGTCGTGCCCGTCAGCCTCGAAAGCATGCAGCCCGAAAGCCTCGAACTTGCTCTTATAATCAAACGTGCGGCAGATATTCTCGGTATAATCATCGAGCTGGCGCTTGTTGTTGTCAACGATCACAACGATATTGTCGAGGCTCCTGTGCGCTATAAACTGCACCGCCTCCCAGTTCTGCCCCTCCTGGAGCTCACCGTCGCCGACAATAACAAATACTTTCCCGCCGCGGCCCTGCAGCTTTTTGCCCATCGCAACGCCCGAACCGAGCGATAATCCCTGCCCGAGCGAACCGGTGCTGATATCGATGCCCGGCGTCTTCAGCCTGTCGCAATGGCTCGGCAGCGACGTGCCGCCCTGATTCAGCGTCTTGAGCATCTCCTTATCGAAATACCCCTTATACGCCAGCGTCGCATAGAGCGCCGGACCGCAGTGGCCTTTCGACAATACCACGTAATCTCTGTCGGGATCGTGCGGATCTTTCGGGTCAATATCGAGTATATCGGTGTACAGGACGGCCAATATGTCGCAGATCGACATACTCCCGCCTATATGCCCGTATCCCGCAGCCGCCAGCTCCGCGATGCACAGCTTGCGTATATCAGCGGCCGCTTTCATCGTAGTTTTTCTGTCCATAATATCGCCTCCGGACGGATCCCTCTCCCTTAGGCGTCAGACGCTCTCTTCGCGTATACCGCTCTCGTAATTCTTTCTCTTCTCTTCCATATACGCGGGGATCGGAACGTCCCACCATCCGAACGCCTTGCCGCCGGAATACGGATACTCGGACGATACGGGTACGTGGATGAACGCGGGCTTTCCGGCTTCGGTCGTGGCGAGCGCATCTTTCAGCGCCTTTCCGAAACTCTCCTCGTCGTTCGCAAGATACGATTTGATATGGAACGCTTCGGCGATCGTCTTGAAATCAGGATCGTAGCCGGCGCCGTTCTGCTCGAAATCATTGCCGAAAGCAGCCTCTTTACCGAGCACGTCGATCTGGAGATCCTTGATAGCCATCCAGCCGCGGTTATCGGCGACAATGACAACGATCGGTATCTCGTATTGTGCCATGGTGGACAGTTCCTGCATGACCATCATGAAGTCGCCGTCTCCCACGAGGGCAACGACCGGTCTGTCCGGTGCCGCGAGTTTTGCGCCCATTGCCGCCGGAAACGCCCAGCCCATAGTGGAGAAGCCGCCCGTCGTGAGGTTGCAGCCGGGCTTTTTGTAGCAATACTCCTGGAACAGCTGCGCCTGGGTATTTCCCGAAGACGTCGAAATAATCGTATCGTCAGGAAGGACCTTGCCCATGACGCCGATAAGTTTCGAAATGGTAAACTCTTTGGAATCGCTGTTTCTGTTGCTCTCGACGTATTCGAACCACTTTTTGCGCAGTTCTTTGATCTCGTCAAGGTACGCCTTGTTCACTTCGAATTCGCCGAAGCTCTCGAGGATCTTTTCCGCAGCGTCTTTCGCGTTGGCAATAATTCCTACGTTCACGGGGTAGTTCTTTCCGATCTCGTGCGCGTCAATATCTACCTGGATCAGTTTCGTGTCCGGGAAGTCGAACGCCACGCCTTTCCTGTAGGAGCAGGTGGTCTCGTCCGCAAAGCGCGTACCGAGGGCAAGTATGACATCTGCGCTGCTTGCGATCTTAAGACCGATCTCGGTGCCCTTGGAGCCCGTGTGGAAGCAGTACTGCGGGTGCGTTTCTGCCACTGTGCCTTTCGCCGCGAGCGTGGTGATGATGCCTGCGCCCCACTTCTCGGCCAGCTTAACGATAACGTCGCCTGCGCCGGAATTCATTGCCCCGCCGCCCGCCAGAATGACGGGACGCTTTGCCGTCTTCATCAATTCTACGGCTTTGGCGATCGCCGCGGCATCGGCGGAAGGGCTGAACGAAGGTTCTGCCGCGGATGGTCCGAATAAGCAATCCGCAGATTCGGACTGGACGTCCATCGGGAGAGCGATGACGCAGGGACCTTTTCTGCCGCCCGTCATTTCGCGGAATGCATTTCCGACGATGCGGTTCAGCTGTCTCGCCGATTCCGCGCGCCATACGCGTTTGGAAAGGGGCTCAAGGCTCCTGATGATGTTGCTGTCTTTATAGCGCTCGAGCTCCTGCAGCACGCCCACGCCGCTCATATGCACGTGCGTATCGCCGCAAAGGGCAAGGAACGCCGTGGAGTCTGCGTATGCGGTGCCGAGTCCGATGCCGAGGTTCAGCGTGCCGGGGCCGATCGATGCAAATACGGCCAGAGGTTCTTTTTTCACTCTGAAATAGCCGTCAGCAATCGCCGTGGCAGCCTGCTCGTGCTTGACCTGGATATATTTTATGTTTCCTGCCGCTTCTTCCTTACGGATGGCGTCGAAAAGACCGAGTACGCCGTGTCCGGGAATACCGAGGATGTACGGCACACCCTCAGCTGTGAGTTTTTTTACAATGATCTCTCCGCCTGTAAGTTTCATGATTGCCTCCTGGTGAATTCAGAAACAGGTTCCGGCGCGATCGCGCCTTTATTTATTCGAGCACGAGGTAAGGATATTTATTGCTTACTTCGATGCCTACCTTGCGGTTTTCTTCGATACTCTTAACGCTCGCAAGCACCATGGCGATGCTGTTTACGTTGTCCTTGCAGTCGAGCGCAGGAGTTCTGCCTGTCTTTAATGCGTCGAACATGTCTTCGAGCGCTCCGTCGTGCTGGTCGCGCACGATGTCGGGGCGTTTGATCGTTCCGCTCTTATACGGGATGCCTTTGAAGATATCGCCGCGATTGTCGCAGTACTCATAATATGCGTCACCCTGGCCGTCCCAGACCACTGAACCGAGCTCGCAGTTGATGCGCCAGACGTTGTCCCACGAAGTGTAGCAGCCTTCCGCGCCGTTGTAGCCTCTGAACGAGTAGATCGCGCCGTTGTCAAATTCGAACACCGCGTCGCCTGCGCCGTCGCCCGTGTACATCGAGCCCTTCGGGTTGAAGCTGTGGTAGTGAACGGACTTGGGCTTTCCGTCGACGAGGTAGCGGGCCAGGTCGAAGCTGTGGATGTTATTGTCCTGGAGCTGCGGGTACTTGAACTGGTTGCGGATGCTGGCCATATCTGCGCAAACGAAAATCTCGCCGCAGATGTAGGACGGAGCGCCCATTATGCCGGAGAGCACGAGCTGGCGGATCTTCTTAACCTGCTCGATGTAGCGGCGGTTCTGCATTACAAAGTAGCGCTTTCCGGTCTCGTCAACGGTCTTCAGCATGTCGTTGACCTGATCGACCGTGAATGCCATCGGTTTTTCGCCGAGAACGTCGTAGCCTGCTCTGAGTGCGGTGGTGACGATATCGTGATGGACCGTGACGTACGTGAGGTCAATAAGAACGTTGCCCTGCTCTTTTGCGAGCGCTTCTTCGACGGACGAGTAGATCGTAGGCTTCGGCGTCAGGTTATAGCGCTGGCAATAATTTTCGGCGCGTACGGGATTTTTTTCGGCGATGGCAATTATCTCGCAGTCGTCTCTTTTGGTGATGTGGTCGAGCCAGCGGTACGCGATGTCTCCGCAGCCTGCCATGATAATTCTGAACTGTTTCATGATGGTCTCCTCCGCAAATTTATGTTTTAAATCAGTTGTTACAGGTAGCTTTTCAGTGCTTCGAGCATAGGTTTCGCGCTGGCGGCGTGCGAGCCTCCGAGCGTGTTTGCGCGATATGCCCACGATTCGAACTCGATGCTCGCGCATCCGTCGTAACCGATATCCTTAAGCGCCGCGAAAAATGCCCTGAAATTCACACAGCCTTCTCCGATGAGCGGGAACACGAATTTTCCATCTTCCGGGATACCCACGGCATCCTTCACGTGCACGTGGAAGATCTTCTTCCCCCAGCTGCGCACAAGGAAATCCATATCGTTATTCCCGTACAGAAGGTCGTGCGACGGGTCAAGGTTTACACCGAGCGAGGGCGAGTCGAAGCGGCTCTGCAGGTAGCTGTTTGTGTAGAAATCGTGTACAAGCATGCCCCATACGTTTTCGACTGCGACGCGTACTCCGAGTTTTTCCGCTTCTTTCAGTATCCGTTCGAATGATCCGAGGACCCAGTCCCAGGCCTGCGTGAACGATACCTGCCTGCC
Source organism: Clostridia bacterium (assembly GCA_017613535.1). Taxonomy (GTDB): domain Bacteria; phylum Bacillota; class Clostridia; order UBA1212; family UBA1255; genus UBA1255. The sequence continues at coordinate 22,660 of JAGADO010000013.1, forward strand.
AACAATCACTCTGTCGGGCATCCACGGCACGGGGCCGGTGAACACGTTTACGGTCTTCACTCCGAGCGCCGCTGCTTTTTTCATGTTTTCGATAATAAGGTCTGTATTCGCCTTGCGCGCGTTTTCGTCAAGGACCACCAGGTCGTGCTGGGTCAGGATCTCGGAGATCTGTACTCCGTTTTTAACGGACGCTGCGGCAATTTCTTTGAGATATCGCGGTGGTTTGCCGCCGGCAAAAATGATGTCGTCGATCAGTTCTACGCAGTCGAATCCCGTTTCCGCGATAAATGAGAACAGCTTCTCTGGCTCCCATCCGAGCATCTCGCCGTTTGCCAAAAAACCGGTTTTAATCATGTTCCCTCCGTTCCCTGCCGTAAAGGGCAGCTGCTTTTTCAATTCCCACAAATTTTAGCATACGCGCGCGTAAAATGTCAAAGGCAGATTTACCTCCGAAGTGGACAAGGGGACAGGTACCGTTACCTTGACGCGCCCACTTTGGCGGTAACGGTACCTGTCCCCCTGTCCACTTCGGCCCACTTAATAAAAATGCCGTAATTTGGAGCTTTGCAAGTCTTGTCAGACTCCCCGGACATCCAAATTACGGCAGAAAAGTGCCGGTTATGCCATTATTAGGCGAAACGGATCACGAGCCTTTTTTACGCCTGCGCTTTACTGCCGAAGCAACGGCAAATCCGGCGCCCGCGGCCAGAAGAGCCCCGAAAAACGCACCAAGACCGATCAGAAGCGCCTTGCCCGCAGTAAGCCCGCGGCCGCCGTTGCCGTCGTCATTGCCGTCATTTCCCCCGGAACCGTCATCCCGCCCGCCATCCGACGGATCCGAACCCGCCGGCGAGCCCGACATCTCCCACACACTAAGCGACTCCAGCCTGGCCTCGCCGCCCTCGACGCCGAAATACAACCCATCGGCGCCGGAAACCGTATAAATGATCCCCTGCACCGCAGCTTCTCCACCGCCTCCGAAAACGTCGTAACAGATCCTATCCTGCATCAGGCGGATCCGCAGCTTCCCGTCAGAACCAAGATGCACCTCGGGATGATACTCACCCTGCCAGGCCTCGCCGCCCTTGACCACATACATTTTATTCTCCGACACACTGTAGCGAACTTTCAGCTCGGCCCCGGAAAACTCATCTCCGCAGCGCGCCGCCAAAACGACATATTCCGCCGTACCCGGGTCGATAACCGCCTCAAGATCGAAACAATCAGACCGGACGCCGGAAAGAATATTGCCCGAACCGTCACCGACCGCTGTATCCTTAGCCTCAAACAGCAGCTCCGAACGCGCAGCATCGATCTCGGCGACCGGATAACGGAACAGCTTGACCTCTCCCCCCACCGTGCGCAGCGTATTCACCAGCGGTATCGACTGAGCCGAATTCCAGATCTTATCGTTCCAATCCTGGTACGGATCGCGTATCCAGCTCATCGAGACCCTGCGCCCGAGCGGATCGGTGAAAAACGTCTGCGTAGCGTAAATCTCAGGCGCTTTGATACCGGGGATCTGGTCGGCAATTCCGTTCAGGTTCACGATCGGGTC
>JAGADO010000167.1 GCA_017613535.1 Clostridia bacterium
CAGAAAAAGCAAGAAGACACAAGAAACGGCTCTCTGTACCCCGTTCCACACTTGAAATCGGCCCCTGCCGGGGTTATAATCAAAAAAGGAGGAGATCCTATGAAACTGATCGCAGCTATTATATTGACCGCCATGCTCGCGTGCCTGACCGTGAACGATCACGCCGAGGAAGAGCGCGTGACGGTCAGCCCGGAGAGCGAAGACATCGTTTATATGGGCCGGTGGGAAAAAGGAGAAGACGGATTCATGCGTGGAGCATTCGAATGCGGGCTTGTACTGCGATTCACGGGCACGAGCATCCGGGTCGATGGAGAAGCCTCCGGAACGGTACTCGTTGCCGTTGACGGCGGAGAACTCCAGCAGAAAACATTGTCGCGCAACACCAGGGTCCTGCGAAACCTGCCCGACGGAGAGCACACGCTCGAAATGTACGCCGCGGCACAGCAGATGTTGCCCGCCTTCAAAGGATTCACGCTTGACCCCGGGGCACACACGCTGCCGACCGAGCGCGGCAAAATCATCGAATTCATCGGCGACTCGATCATGGAGGGATACGTTGACCCGAACGACGCCATAAAAGGAGTCGTCAATTCATATATGACGTCTTATGCGTTCCGGACCGGGCGCGAGCTGATGAACAGATACGGGATGCGCTTCAACACGATTGCATACGGCGGGATCCGTATCGTCGGACTGGGCGACAACAACACCGGCAACGACCCTCTTGGTATGCCCGAGCGCTATTTTCTTGACCGCGAATACAGGTCAAACCCCACTGCGGAGGCGGAGCGTGCAGCTGCGCACAGGTGGGATACGTCGAAATACGCACCTGACTTTATCGTGATCAATCTCGGCACAAACGATACTTCCGCGACTAATTCGCAGGTTTCGGCGGCAATGCTTTCGTTTCTCAGGGAGCTGCGCGGCGCGTATGCGGATGCAGTGATTTTTGTGATGACCCCGTTCAACGGGACCAAGGCTTCGGCTTTGCTCGAGGCGGTCGCGGGCGCGGATGACAATAACATCATTCTCATTGATACCGCGTCGTGGAATATCAAGGCTGGCAGCGACTGGCTCCACCCCGCTCCCAACGAGCACGTCCGCGCCGCAGGTTTTCTGCTCGAAGCGCTGACGCCTTATATAGAGGCTGCTATTGCCGGTCCGACCGAAGTTCCGACTGATGAGCCGATCGATGGGTCAACTGCGGCACCGGTCGATGAGTCGGCTGCGTCGCCCGGAGCGGATGATGCGGACGACAGCGACAATAAAGTTGTTCATCGGGGCGGGTCTTTGTCTGCCGTTCCGTTCGTGATCGGCGGGATCGTTCTGGCTGCCGCGGCAGCGGTTGTCGCCTTGATTTCAGTTAGAAAAAAGAAGTGAAAACCAAACCCGCAGTGGAACGGGGTACAGAGAGCCGTTTCATTGCCGCTGCTTGCTTTTTTTGAGTCTAATAAAGCAAATCGCGGCAAGAAACGGCTCTCTGTACCCCGTTCCGCTTTTTTTGACATTTTGGTGAAAATAATGTAATATAATAAGGTTGCGGGGCAACGCACGAACACACCAACGATGAGAAGGAAGCCATCATATATGAGCGACAAAAAAAGAGAAGACCTGAGAAATATCGCGATAATAGCACACGTTGACCACGGCAAAACCACGCTCGTTGACGGACTGCTGCGCCAGAGCGGCACATTCCGGTCGAACGAAACGGTGCAGGAACGCGTCATGGACTCCAACGACCTCGAAAGAGAACGCGGAATCACGATATTGTCCAAAAACACATCTCTGAAATACGGAAAATATACGATAAATGTTGTCGACACGCCCGGACACGCTGACTTCGGAGGAGAAGTCGAGCGCGTGCTCGGAATGGTAGACGGCGTGCTGCTGCTCGTTGACGCGTTCGAAGGGGCAATGCCGCAGACGCGGTTCGTGTTGTCCAAGGCGCTGGCAATGAAGCTGAAGCCAATCGTTGTGATCAATAAGATCGACCGCGACGGGGCAAGGCCGCTCGAGGTGCTTGACGAGGTGTTTGAACTGTTCATGGACCTCGGGGCGGACGACAGCCTGCTTGATTTCCCGGTCATTTACGCGTCGTCGCGCGACGGCTACGCTTCCACCGAGCCCGACGGGGGCGAGAAGAAGGATCTGGAGCCGCTTTTCGAGGCGATCATCAACTATATCCCCGCACCCGACGCGGACGTTGACGCACCGCTCCGCATGCTGATCTCAAATATCGGCGTTGACGAATACGTGGGAAGGACGGCCGTTGCCCGCATCGAGCAGGGGCGTATTTCCGACGGCCAGAACGTCGTGGTGTGCAACGAGGCCGGTTTCCGCAAGAGCGCTAAGGTTTCGTATCTGTATAAGTTCGACGGCCTGAAGAAGGTCGAGGTGCAGGACGCGATGGCGGGCGACATCATTCTGCTTGCCGGCCTCACCGATTTCAATATCGGCGACACCGTGTGCGACCCCGAATTTATTGACCCGATCCACTTCGTAAATATTGATGAACCCACGCTTTCGATGAATTTCCTTGTCAACAACAGTCCTTTTGCCGGCCGCGAGGGTACGTTTGTTACGTCGCGCCACATCCGCGATCGCCTGTACAAGGAGGTCGAGACGAACGTCAGCATGCGTGTGGAGGATACCGATTCGCCTGATACGCTGAAGGTTTCGGGCCGCGGCGAG
>JAGADO010000168.1 GCA_017613535.1 Clostridia bacterium
TACGCTGTATGCTCACTGGTCCGAGCCAAATACATATACTGTTACATTTAACGAAAACGGCGGCACTCTTTCCGGTGACAACTTCAAGAATGTTAAGTACAATTCGACGTATGGCACGATGCCGACACCAACGCGCACCGGTTATACGTTTGACGGCTGGTATACTTCCGAAAGCGGCGGTTCTAAGGTAACTGACAGCACTAAAATGACAACTGCTTCGAACCATACGCTGTATGCTCACTGGATGGCAAATAAATATACTGTTACTTTCAATGCTAACGGAGGTTCGTCATCAACGTCGAGCAAAGAAGTGACGTATGATACAAATTACGGCACACTTCCTACTCCGACACGCACAGGCTACACGTTTGACGGCTGGTATACTGCTGCGAGCGGCGGCTCGGAAGTAACAAGCAGTACAAAGATGACAACTGCGTCGAATCACTCTCTGTATGCTCAATGGACAGTAAATAAATATACTGTTTTGTTCGATGCTAACGGAGGTTCGTCGTCAACATCGAGCAAATCACCGCTTCTGTTTCAAACGGAATAAAAGCAACATGCGCAGTTACTGTGGGTGAAACATATAAAGCGGTTGCCCTTGGCAGTACATCTGCGTATGCCGATACCAGCTACACAGGGTTTACAAACAGAGGATTGTATATCTTCAGTACGGATGCAGATGCTTCGGTTACAGCAACATTTGTCACCGGAGACACGGTCCCTGAGGGTGGCTGTATTTACCAAATTTCAAGTCCGTCTGCTGCCATGAAAAACACTTTCCAGATCTTCTTTACGTCCGGGAAAGTTGCTGTAAAGCAAGGGCAAAGCGGAGCGGTTTCGACCGCGATAAGCAACTATACCCTTTCGCCAAATACTAAATATACTGTTGTTGTAACTATGAATAAATACAAAAGTCTTCCTTCATCAGGCACTATAGTTATAAAAGACGAAAACGGAAACGTCCTTGATACTACCCAGTGTTCTTACAACGTTACCTGCGGAAGCAACGGTATATCTAATGCAGCCATTGGAGCAAAGGCGACAATTCTTAACGGTGTTGCTCCGAACATAAAACTACTCTATTTGAAATTAGTTGGAACGCAGGGGGCAAGCAATTATGCAACTGAATCTTTTGAGTTTAATTGTGCCGACTTAAGCGTCGGTACGTCAACAATTACAAGCGGAAATCTGACTGCTAAGTTTACCGGAACATCGGTACAGACATATGTACTATTCTGACGAATTTGGCTGGCAATTATGACAACACTAATATTTAATCAGGGAGGACCACACTATGCCAATGATTCCGACGGGGTTTAAAAGGTATGAGACAGCAGGATCGACAAGATCGTATATCATGTTTAACTGCGACAAATGCGGATTCAAAAATGTTAAGGAGCACACTGTTTACGGAGGCGCGGCTGTGACATTTCATGCGCTGAGCAGCCAGGAGCGTAAGGACAATCTAATGGAATCCGCACAAGCTGCGGCCAGAGCAAATATTGACGAAAACGACCGGAAATTGGCCGAGGAGATCAACGAAAAGCACGATTACTCGAACATCGGCAGAAATATAATATGCAAAAAATGCGGACAAATACAAACCTGGTCGGACATGAAAAGATGGTCGAAGAAAAAACTTTTTCCGCTTTGGCTCATTGGCCTCTTCTTTGCAGCGCTGGGTGTGGTCGTTGGGTTAATGTTTCTGTTCTTTTTGGAAGGTTATTTTTACATTGATGCCCTTCCGGGGCTTCTGGTATTCGCTGCCATTACGGGACTTCTCTTGTTTATCTGGCTGCGTTTCAGGTCAAAGGAAAAGAAAAAACTGGCAATAATCTCGGATCCGTCGTACCCCAGGCCAATTTATGTCAGCCGCCAGAACTTCATCGAAGTAATGGGCAATCTTGAGAAGGCTCAAAACAGCCCGACAGAGACTCAGGACACTCAGCCAGATCATCAGAACAACATTGAAGCGCAGGATTTAGAAAAAGGAGAGTAATGACAATGAAGTTTTTTAAAAAAGTCAGGTGGAAATTCGCAGTAAAAAAGATCATTCCTATGGCCGCGATTTTGCTGATTGCCGCGGCTTTAACTGCTTTCGGAATTTATCTGCTCGGGGATTCTTCGAAAACCCGGATCAGCGCAAGGGACCATGAATCTATTGGAATAACAGTTCCGACTCCGGTGCTTGGTGTAGTCTTCATTATTGGAGGTATTATTGGCGCAGGCGTTACCATCCACTTTGGCCATAAAGAATTAACGGGGAATAGTGAATATTTATCGTTGATAAAATCCGTGAAAAAGATCGGAAACGTTAACGAAATAGGAAACATACTTGAATCGTTGCCCAAAAGCAAATTGACAAAAAACTGCGAATTGCGCATCAATGACGAATTGCTTTATTTAAGAGATTCGTCACAAGCGATTGTCATCCCATTGAATAATATTATTTCTACGGAAATGGATACGGACGCTGATCCAAAAAAAGGAACGATTTTCTTTGTCAGGGTCGTATACGGCGAAGAATATCAAAGTGCTATTGTCGCTAATTCACATAAAGCATTTAAGAGTTCTATTCGGATAATTTCCACAAAGAACAATTATTACGAACTCTATAAAGATATCACCGCTCGCGTGGCGAAAATCGATAGGCCTGCTACTGACGCAGAATAATGCGGAATATTATTGAAGGAGGATCGCTTAAAATGGGGAAAACCAGTAAAATGCTGATTATTGTATCTTTTATACTTGCGGCATCCTTTATTGCAATGACATTTTCAGGCTGCTCTATCGCACCTGAAAACAGCATTAAAACCGCTGCTCCGGATGATTATTCCGAACCGACCGGAACAAACCAGGGCGACAGTGGAGCTGATTCGAATCCAACAAGCCATTTCCCCGAACTTGATAACCTGATGCCTGATTTTGAGGGAGCATATTCCTGGGCGGACTTCGGTCCAGAATTATACCTAAGATTTTGTGACACGGATGATATTCTTTACTATCTTGTTATGGGTGACGCATGGAGGGGATCCGGCGAAATAGCCGGACAACGTTCAGACATCTTTTATGACCGAAGTACTAATGTGTTGACCCTTAACGGATTCAAAGGGACAGCGATTGACGCAAATCTCATGGGCAACGGTCTTACGATCGAGCTCATAGGTGAAAATCATCTTAATGGCTCGATAACTATATGGGGCGCAATGTACGGGGGAAGCATCAGGTTTACTGGCAACGGTTCTCTCGTTGTCAACGAAAGTCGCTCCAGTCAGACCGGTATTATTATACAAGCAGAGTGGAGCAAATCGTGCTTAATGGTTGACGGAAGCGTGACACTTGAAATATACGGAACGGAAGGCAGCCCGGCTGTTGACATTCTATACACGTATCTGGAGACGGTTGTTTATATGAGCAGTAATATCAAACTTGACGGCGGATCGTTTAAATCAGTTTCCGAAACAGCGGGAGATGGCACAGTTTACTACTCCGGATGGTGCGTTGACGAAAGCGGAGCTAATTCGGATCACATAACCTTTTCGCCTAAATAATCCTACATCATCATGTGAATATGCAGGCGCATACAAAAGATAAAGGAGATAACACCCGATGAAACCGAAAAAGCGAAGCATAATTGCAGGAATATTGGCCGCGATAATAGCAGCGCTGATGGTTTTGACCGCATGCGGAGTTAACGGTGCGCGGGACGGGAAAACCGCAGAGCCTGAGAAGACTGCAGGGCCCGGGAAAACCACGGAGCCAGAAAAGAACCTTTGGGAGCAGTTAGAAGCGGGAGAGTATATTGACCGCGACACGCTGGAGGGATTGCTTGAAGAGACGATGCAGGAGATCGAACAGCAGCATCAGCGGAACCTTGAGTGCATCGAGAACGGGTTTAAAGAGCTTCGCGAAGTCAGGCCGGGCGTGCCGGATGAGAATTACGAAACGTATTTTCTGGATCCGTATCTGGAGTTTTACGAGGAAGTGAAGGACTCGATCGACGGTTACAGCTCGGCAGCTTCGGGCGCGGCAAATCTGGTGTTTATGGGCGGAACAGGGGCAACCGATGTGACATTGCGCGAGACGGTTCTGTATGCGAGAAGCGTGCTGGAGCAGCTGAAACGGATCGAAATAATAACAAATAAATAATGCGCTGACAAGCTGACCGGGTGACCGGGTGGCTGGTTGACAACGAATATAACAAAAACGGCTAAACAAAAACTGCGGCTCGGCTGAACCGCAGTTTTTTGTTGTCAGTGCGAAAGCTTGTCCGGATCGATCCGGGAATCAGAACACGGGGTGCGCTTTGATCAGAACAGTGCCGAGCCGGTCGTGCGCGGGAAGGGCAGGACGTCGCGGATGTTGCTGATGCCGGTGAGGTACATGATCAGGCGCTCGAAGCCGAGGCCGAAGCCGGCGTGGTGCGTGCCGCCGTAGCGACGGAGATCCATGTACCAGTCGTACGACGCGGGATCGAGGCCGAGTTCCTTGATCCTTGCCTCGAGAATGTCGAGGCGCTCTTCACGCTGGCTGCCGCCGATGATCTCGCCGATGCCCGGGACAAGGCAGTCCATTGCCGCCACCGTCTTTCCGTCGTCGTTCAGGCGCATGTAGAACGCCTTGATCTCCTTGGGATAATCGGTCACGAACAGGGGGCGCTTGAAGACCTCTTCGGTCAGGTAGCGCTCGTGCTCGGTCTGCAGGTCGCAGCCCCAGTAAACCTTATACTCGAACCGGTCGTTGGCCTTCTCGAGAATATCGATCGCATCGGTGTAAGTGACGCGCGCGAAAGGCGAATCCTTCACGAAACGCAGGCGCTCGATGAGGCCGCTATCGTAAAATCTGTTCAGGAACTCGAGTTCGGGCATGTAGCCGTCAAGGATATCGCCGAGCACGGCCTTGATCATTGCCTCCGCCAGCTCCATGTCATCTTCGAGGTCGGCAAAGGCAATCTCCGGCTCGATCATCCAGAATTCAGCGGCGTGGCGCTGCGTGTATGAACGCTCTGCGCGGAAAGTAGGGCCGAACGTGTAAATGCTGCCGAAAGCCATTGCCATCGCCTCGCCCTGAAGCTGGCCCGACACCGTCAGATACGCCTTCTTGCCGAAGAAATCATCGGCATAATCGGCCTTACCGCCGTTCTGCGCGATCTCTACCGGATCAAGCGTCGTTACCTGGAACATTTCGCCTGCGCCCTCGCAGTCGGAGCACGAAATGATCGGCGTATGCGCGTAAACGAAGCCGCGCTCCTGGAAGAATTTATGGATCGAATACGCCGCGGCGCTGCGGATGCGGAACGCTGCGGAATAAGTGTTGGTACGTGCGCGAAGATGGGCAATCGTTCTCAGGTATTCAAGCGAGTGCTTTTTCTTCTGGAGCGGGTAATCGGGCGTCGAGGCGCCTTCGACCGCTATTTCGGCCGCGTGCAATTCGAACGGCTGCTTCATTCCGGGGGTGACAACGACCGTTCCGCTTACACATACAGCCGATCCGACGTTCAGTGCCGCGATTTCCGAGTAATTATTCAGCTTTCCGTTTTCGAAAACTACCTGCAGCGACGTGAAGTAGCTGCCGTCATTCAGCTCGATGAAGCCGATGGCGTTTGATGCGCGGACGGTGCGTGCCCATCCGCATACGGTGACCTGCCTGCCGTCAAGACTTCCGTCCCCGGCTTTGAGGCTTTCGAACAATTCTTTGATCGCGGTTCTTTGCATGTGAACATCTCCTTGGGGAAATAAATTTCGCGAAAGATTCTACCACTTTTCGGCGGCAATGTAAAGATTCAGTACATCCGGGAGTCAAGTCATGATCCATACGGCCACAATCAGCGAAGAGGCCAAATGTGGCGGTATACCGCCGAGTAAAAGCACGGCCTAATTTAAAGAAATCGCCGTTTGTGGCCGTGCGCCGAGCCCGATCCATACGGCCACAATCAGCGAAGAGGCCAAATGTGGCCGTATACCGCCGCGCCAGAGCAAAGCCCCGAAACCGCCATTTTTTTGACACAAGCGGATCGGCCCGGTGATTTATAATTGACGCGGCAGGTGGAAAAGCGGCGAAGCGGCCGGATCAGGGCAGCGGGAAGCCGTGACGAAACAGTTCCATTTCGGGCCGGAATGTGGTAAAATGTGCACAGAAGGTGCTTAGGGGGAATCAGAAATGTCGGAATACAAAATGCTGATCGCTGACGATAACAGGCAGATCACGTCCGTACTCGCACAATACGCGAAAAACGAAGGATACGAAACGGTGATTGCCAACGACGGCGTGCAGGCACTCGAACTGTACAAAACAAAGAAACCGGATATTGTCCTGCTGGACGTAATGATGCCCGGCCGCGACGGTTTCCAGGTCTGCCGCGAGATCCGCAAAGAATCGTCCGTGCCCATCATAATGATCACTGCGCGCGGCGAAGATTTCGAAAAAATAATGGGCCTTGATATCGGGGCAGATGACTACATCGTAAAACCGTTCTCGAACGCCGAAGTCATGGCCAGAGTGCGCGCGATAATGCGCAGGATGAACGTAAGCACAGCGCAGGAACGCACGTTCACATGCGGAAACCTCAGCATAAACCTCGAAACGTACGTTGTCGAGGTCGGGGGCCACGTCGTAAAACTCACGAAAAAAGAGATCGAGATACTGTGGCTCCTTGCCGAAAACAAAAACCGCGTATTCTCAAGAGATGCGCTTCTGGATAAGATCTGGGGGTACGACTACTACGGAGACAGCAGGACCGTTGACTCGCACATAAAGAGGCTGAGGGCGAAGCTCGAGGAATATCCGCACGACGGGTGGGAAATCGAGACGCTGTGGGGCATAGGATATAAGTTCGCCGAAAAAGCCGACGGATCCGGGAAGGCGGATGGCGCTGAAAAAGCGAGATGAGCGGGGAAGCCGGATCATGAAAAAGAAACCTAAATTCGGTATAGCAAAAAGACTTGCCGTAAGCCTCACCGCGACACTTCTGCTGTTCGTGGTGGTGCTCGGAGCTGTATTCTCCGTGCTGCTGTTCCGCAACTCGGAAAGAGCGTATAAGGACAACCTCCGGAGCGTTGCCGTCGTTATCGGTGATATGATCGCGTCAATGTCGCAGGGGCGCGGCTCGTTTACGCTGGGCGAGCCGAACGGCCAGGCAGGAATTGACCCGAACGGTCAGGCGGGGGGCGAGCCGGGACAATTGCATGACGGCAATGAACCCGCCCCGGGCGAAGGCGGAGAACTTCACCTTCCCGACGGATCAGCGCCAGGAGAGAACGGGGAGGGCCCCGGTGACGGAGAGATGTTCAGACCCGGCGGAGAAGTCAGATTGACTGTCCAGGTCCTTTCGAACCTCATATCCAAATTGACCAACGCGAACGTGTGGCTGATCGCTCCGGACGAGAGCGGCGAGTCATACGACATGCTGTTCATGATGCGCAACCAGAGCTACACCGACACCGATTTCAGCAGCCTCAGCAAAGCGCAGCAGGACTATATAGGGGCGCTGTTCGAAGGAAACCGCCAGGACTCCAACGTATTTGAAAACATCTTCCTCGAAAAAACGATCTCGATAGGCGAGCCGATACTCAGAAAAGACGGCACCGTTATGGGCGCGGTCATAATACACGCGTCGTACAGCGGCATCTTCGACGATATGAAGAGCGCACTCATAACTATGGCGATAAGCCTCGTGGCGGCCCTGGCCGCGGGCATTATAATGGCGCTCGTGTTCTCGCGCAGCTTCTCGAAACCGCTTATCAGGATCAACGACACCGCTGCGATGATATCGGAGGGGGACTACACGGCGCGCACGGACGTCGTAAGGAGCGACGAGATAGGAAAGCTGGCGGAAACGATCGACGAGATGGGAGAAAAGCTGCAGAAAGCTAACGAAGAAAGCGAAAAACTGCAAAACCTGAGACAGGCATTTATTGCCAACATCTCGCACGAACTAAGGACGCCCGTGACCGTAATGCGAGGCTCGCTCGAAGCACTGTGTGACGGCGTTGTCAGTGACCCGGAACTTGTTAAGCAGTACCATTCCGAGATGCTGAAAGAAAGCAAATATATGCAGCGCATGGTCAACGACCTTCTCGATCTTTCGCGGCTCCAGAACCCCGATTTTTCGATGAATATCACCGAATTCAATCTTTTCGACTGCGTTTCCGACGCCGTCAGGAGCACGAGGCGCATGGCAGACGCGAAAGGAATTGCCGTGGTCTACGCGTACGATACGCAGGAATATATATTCAAAGGCGACTACGACCGCGTGCGTCAGATGCTGCTGATAGTGCTTGACAATGCCGTGAAGTTCTCCGACAACGTTTTGTTCCCGATCGCCGTTGTGCTGAAGGAAGGCACCGTTTCCGTTAAGAACAACGGCAGAGGGATCGCGGGCGAAGAACTTCCGTACATATTTGACCGGTTCTACCGGTCCAGATCCGAGGACAATAAAAACGGCACGGGGCTCGGGCTTGCGATCGCACGGCAGATCGCTCTTCGCCACGGCGTAGGTGTGTCGGTCACGAGCGTTCCGGGCGGCGAAACGACGTTCGTGTTTGATTTCGAAGGCGGCGGGGTGGCATAGCAAGAGATGTTTGACAGGCGGTGGATAACATATCCCGGAAACGTTATCAGGGGCACCGATCCCGTGAAGGTGACGGAGCTTACCGAGGCCGCGCTTTTGCGTTCGAGAGGAATCGACGGAAGCAGCGTTAACGCGTATTTTGCGCCTTCGTCACTGCCCCCTGTTCCCGAAGACCCGTCGCTCGATGCGGCTGCCGAACTTATTTTGTCGGCGGTTGAGGAAGGCGTGAAAATAAGCGTTTTCGGAGATTACGACTGCGACGGGATCTGCGCCTCCGCGATACTGTACCATTTCCTCGTAAACTACCTCGAAGCAGACGCGGATTACATAATACCCGACCGTTTCGGGGAAGGGTACGGGATAACACCTGAAGCAGTAACGCGCATGTGCGAGCAAGGCACCGGACTGATCGTGACGGTTGACAACGGCATAACCGCGTTCGATGCGGCGGCAAGGGCCGAGGAACTCGGCATCGCGATGGTGATCACAGACCACCACCTGAGCGGAGAAACATTGCCGCAATGCGCGGCGCTCGTTGACCCGCACGTACCTGACAGCAGCTTCACGTTCCGCGACGAATGCGGGGCGGGAGTTGCATTTACGCTTATAAGGAGAATTGCCGAGGAGCTAGGCATCGGGCGCGAGGAACTTGAAGGGTACCTTATGTGCACCGCGATCGCGACCGTTGGCGACAGCGTGCCTCTCGTGGAAAACAACCGCGTGTACGTGAGGCTCGGCCTCGATGCGATGAAGAGGCTTAAACTTTGCTCTAAGCGCGAATTCATGGCACGGCGGGACGGTTTTCCGGATGACGGAGATTTTGAGGATGATGAGAGCGATCCCGGGAGCGGCGGAGCGCCTTTTTCGTACGGCATCATCGCGCTTCTGGAGGCGTCCGGGATCTATTCGGACAGCGCGCTTACGTCAACGGATATAGCCTTTAAGGTCGTGCCTAAGATCAATGCCGCGGGCAGGCTCGGTTCGGCGGAGAAAGCTATAAATCTGCTGCTTTCAGAAACGCGTACGGAAGCGCGCGAGGCCGCGGCGATGCTGATCAGGGACAATTCGCTTCGCAAAAATATCGAGCAGGAGATCTTCAGTGACGCCCTGACCGGCGGGAAGATGCTCACAGGCGAAAACGACAGCATCGTTCTGTGCGCGGGAGAGGACTGGCACCAGGGCGTGCTCGGCATCGTCGCGTCAAGGCTCACCGAGAAGTTTAACCGCCCCGCCATCGTGCTTACGCTTTCTGAGGACGGCGACGACCCGCTTTATAAGGGCTCCGGTCGCTCTGTCGAGAACATCGACATATTCAGCGCGCTGTCGGCCTGCTCAGGCCATCTGGAGCGCTTTGGAGGCCACACACGGGCCGCGGGCGTATCGATAAGGCGGTCGCAGTTTAAACCGCTTATAGAGGCGTTGAGCGAGTATTTTGGAGGTCTCGGGGGAAAGGCGGCCGCGCAGGCGCCGGAATATGTTGCCGATGCCGTCGTGCCTGGCGGGATGATCGATATGGGCTTCGCGGACATGATAAACGCGTTCGAACCGTTCGGAGAGGGCAATAAATCACCGCAGATCGTCCTGACCGGCCTGATCCTTTCCGGCTGCTCGAGGTTCGGCGCGGACAACGCCCACCTCCGTCTCGTGTTTTCCGCGATCGGCCCCAAAGGCGTACTGATCAGGCTCGAAGGGGTCATGTTCAGGGCGGGCAATCTCGCCGAAACCGTCTCTAAGCTGAAGCGTGTTTCCGTACTGTGCACGCCCAGGCGAGATTCGCTGCGGCCCGACCAGCTCCTGCTGCTCGTAACAGACATACACGATTTTGACCTGGATGTTGAAAAAACGCTCCCATATATGTATAATGGCACGTATATAACGTTCGAGAGTTTCGCGATAGACGCGGACTTCCTGAGGGTTGTATACAAAGGTATTGCGACGCTGCCCGAACGGTTCACGTTCGGAGATCTGAACGGGCTCAGGATGAAGCTGAGCGCGTGCGGAAATCATTGTTCGTGGTACCGGCTCAGATGCAGCGTGGAGATATTCACGGAACTGGGTCTGGTAAAGCGCCTGTCGAAAACGGAATTCGCCGTTGACCGCAGCGTGCGCAGTACCGACCTGGAATCGTCCTCCAGATTTATGGCGCTGAGGACCGACACGGCAGGGTGACAGGGGCGTTGACCCCCGGGACCTGCGCGAAGTCCGGCGCGAAGTCCGGCGCGAAGTCCGGCGCGAAGTCCGGCGCGAAGGCCGCTGCACGGAGCAGGAGGGGGTGAGCAGATGTCCATAAGTGAAGAGTATGAAGAACTGAAGGAAAAGGTGCTGAAGCATAATCCGCACGCGGATACGCTGCTCCTTGATAAAGCCTACGCCCTTGCGGAGTCTGCGCATAAAAACCAGAAGCGCAAATCCGGCGAGGAATTTATCGTGCATCCCGTTGCGGTGGCGACGATGCTGGCAGATATGGACATGGACCTTGCGACGGTCATTGCCGGCATGCTGCACGACACGGTGGAGGACACCGACGTATCGCTCGAAACGATATCCGACCAGTTCGGAAGCGACATCGCGTACCTTGTCGACGGCGTCACGAAACTGAAGCATATACCGATGACGTCCAAGGAGGAGCTGCAGGCGGAGAACCTGCGCAAGATGTTCCTCTCGATGGCATCCGACATCCGCGTAATAGTGATCAAGCTCGTCGACCGCCTTCATAATATGCGTACGCTTCAGTACGTTAACACAGATTCACAGATAACGAAAGCGCGCGAAACGCTCGAGATATATACACCTCTGGCTCACCGGTTAGGTATGACGAAGATCAAATGGGAGCTGGAGGATCTTTGTTTTAAGTACCTCGAACCTGAGGCGTATTTCAGCCTTGAAAAACAGATAAATCAGAAGCGCGAAGAGCAGGAGGCGTACATCGGGGACGTGCTCGCGGAACTGCGCGGGAAGCTCGAAGAAGCGGGGATATCGGCGAAGCTTGACGGCAGGCCGAAGCACCTTTACAGCATCCACCGCAAGATGATCAAACAGAACAAGACGCTCGAGCAGATCTACGACCTGCTGGCCATACGCGTTATAGTTAATACGGTGCAGGAGTGCTATACGGTGCTCGGCATCATACACGAACTTTACAAACCAATCCCTGGCCGCTTTAAGGATTACATCGCGATGCCCAAACCTAATATGTACCAGTCGCTGCACACCACGCTGATCGGACCGAAAGGCAGGCCGTTCGAGGCGCAGATCAGAACGTGGGAAATGCACAGAGTGGCGGAAAACGGAATTGCCGCGCACTGGAAATATAAGGAGGACATGGACTACAAGGCGTCGGATATTGACCTCAAACTCGAGTGGGTGCGTAATCTGCTCGATAACCAGAAAAAGATCGACGATGCCAGCGAGTTCGCGGAAACGTTTAAGATGGACCTGTTCACGGACGAAGTGTTCGTGTTCACTCCGAAGGGCGAGGTCAAGGTTTTTCCCACCGGTTCCACGCCTATCGATTTCGCGTATTCGATCCACTCGGCTATCGGCAACCGCATGACCGGCGCGAAGGTCAACGGCGAGATCAAGCCTCTTAACTACAAGCTTAAGACCGGCGATTTCGTTGAAATAATCACGTCTTCCGCTCCCGGCCGCGGCCCCTCGAGAGACTGGCTTAACATCGTTAAAAGCTCCGAAGCGAAGAGCAAGATCAAGCAGTGGTTTAAGAAGGAGCGCCGCGACGAAAATATCGAGCGCGGTAAGGAAGCCGTCGAGCGAGAAATACGCAGGGTGGGCTGCACGTACGCACAGCTCATGCGGGACGAATGGATCCAGCCGCACCTTTCGCGCCACCGTTTTTCGTCGATGGACGACATGTTCAACGTGATCGGCTTCGGTGAAGTTTCGGCGCAGAAGTTCGTTGGCAGCCTGTACAGCGAGTTCCAGAAAGAGCAGAACGAGAAGGAAGACGAAGCGCTGCTGCTTAAGAAAGCCGAAGCGGCGAAGCGCGAGAGCGAGCAGGAGAGGCAGGCGGAGAACGACGCCGCGAATAACGGAGGAGTCATCGTTAAGGGCCTTGATAACTGCCTCGTGAGATTGTCGCGCTGCTGCAACCCGGTTCCCGGAGATTCGATCGTAGGGTACGTCACGCGCGGCAGAGGCGTATCGGTGCACAGGACCGATTGCCCGAACATCGTGTCGCTGTCGGAAGGCGATAACAGAATGATAGACGTGCGCTGGGCCGATAAGAGCAAGAGCTCGTACGTCGTGCAGATCGGGGTCAAGGCCGTTGACAGCCAGTCGCTGTTTATGGATATAGTTAAGACCGTGGCGGACTGCAACCTTTCGATGCAGGCAATCAACGCGCGCAAGACGAGGGATAATTACGAGCTCGTCGATCTGACTGTCGAGATCACGTCGCGCGAGGAACTTGAGAAACTTGTAAGGCGCATAAGGCGCATCGAAAACGTCGTTGACGTGAGCCGTAAATCGAATTGATATTGATATGAAAATAGTCATACAGCGCGTCACCCGCGCAAAAGTTACAGTTGATAACGTGGTTACGGGAAGCATCGGACGCGGTTTTACAGTGCTTCTGGGAATACGGCAGGGCGAGGGGAAGGCTGAGGCTGAACTGCTCGTGAAAAAGCTGTGCGCTCTTCGGATCTGCGACGACGAGAACGGCGTGATGAACCTGAGCCTTCCGGATTACTGCGAAAGGAACGGGGGAGAGGCGCCGTCGATGCTCGTTGTCAGCCAGTTCACGCTTTACGCGGACGTGCGCAGGGGGAACAGGCCTTCGTATATTGACGCAGCTCCGCCGGAACAGGCCAGACCGGTGTACGAATATTTCGTTGACCTTCTGCGAAAGAGCGGGATCCGCGTCGAAACCGGTATTTTTCAGGCGGATATGCAGGTCGAGCTGGTCAACGACGGTCCGGTCACGATCATTATTGACACAGATGAGCTGAAAAAGCCCAGGAACAGTTAAGGAGGAAGTTATGTTAGGTATTAAACGGTTTGTCAACGGTATTCTTGGCGCAAATACTTATATTATCTGGGAAAAAGAAAGCCTTGAGGGATGTATTATTGATGTCGGCAACGCTCCGGATGAGTGTGTTCAGTTTGCCGCACAGTACGGGATCAAAGTGAAATACATTATCCTTACGCATGCGCACTACGATCACGTGCTCTTCCTGGACGAATACGTTAAAGCTTTTCCGGATGCGGTAACGGCGATCCATTCCGCGGATGATGCGATCCTTGATGATCCGAGGCTGAACTGCTCGCTGCTGTTCGGTTCGGAGCGCCGTTTCGGACATTGCCAGCTTATGCTTGAAGAAGGCAGCGAACTTATGATCGGAAACACGCCGCTAAAAGTCCTGCACACGCCCGGCCACACGGAAGGCAGCATATGCATAATTGCAGACGGCAGGCTGCTTTCGGGAGATACGCTGTTTTATGACAGCTACGGACGCACCGATCTCGGCTGCGGGGACATCAAAAAGATGGCGGAATCACTTACGCGTCTGTTTAAATTACCGGATGAATGGTTTGTTTATCCGGGTCACGGAACGCGCACGAGCATAGGTCGCGAAAAGCTCGTAAATCAGTTTTTCTATTCTCACTGACGATGTAAAATGAAACTTTTTTTCGGGCATCCCGGCGATCAGCCGGATTATCACGCGTATGAGGCGCTCCAGATCTTCGGGCTCGGTGGCAATATGCCTGAGTTTGTTCCGGAGGAGGCGACAATGTGGCTGCGGGCCGTTTATGATGACGGCTGCGGCGTGACTGTTTCGGTCCCGGATCTCCGCTCGAGCAAGGAACTCGAGCGGTTCATTTATCTGAAAATGGCGGAATTGACCGGGTACAGCTCGCCCTGGGGCTGCCTTACCGGAGTGCGTCCGACGAAGATCGTGAATCAGCTGCTTGCGGCCGGGATGAGTCCGGATGAGGTGATGAGCGAGCTGACAACGTTTTATTGTGCGTCTGTGCCGAAGGCGAGGCTGGCACTCGATACTGCGATAAATCAGAAGCCGTTTCTTGACCGGCAGGCGTCCGACCCGTCGCGGATAGGGATATATATAGGCATTCCTTTTTGTCCCACGCGCTGCCTGTACTGTTCGTTCACGTCGAATTCGATCGAAAAATACAGGAAGAGCGTTGACCCGTACCTCGAATTGCTGAGGGCTGAGATGGAGGATACGGCGGCGCTCGTGCGTGAGCAGGGGCTGAAGATCGAGTCGGTCTATATAGGGGGAGGCACTCCGACGTCGCTTGATGATGAGCGTTTCGACAGGTTTATGCGGGACGTGGCGGCGAATTTCATCGACGGGGCCCCTTATTTGTGTGAGTTTTCGGTGGAGGCGGGCAGGCCCGACAGCATTACCGCTTTGAAGCTTGCGTCAATGTCATCCGTTGGCGTTTCGCGCATCAGCATCAATCCTCAGACGATGAATGACGATACTCTCAGGCTTATCGGGCGCAGGCATACTGCGGAGGATACGCTCAGGGCGTTTGAGATCGCGCGCGCGGCCGGGTTTGAAAATATTAATACTGATATTATCTGCGGTCTTCCGGGTGAGGATACGGAGGCGTTTTCGCATACGCTTGACGAGATCGGGCACCTCAGCCCTGAATCTGTCACGGTCCATACCCTGAGCGTCAAGCGTGCCGCAGATCTTAAGCGTGATGAGCGCAGGGAGATGCTTTCGGCGCCGGTCACGGGGTCAATGGTTGCTTCTGCTTTTTCGCGTTTAACTGCCCGCGGCTTTCGTCCTTATTATATGTACCGCCAGAAGAATATGGTGGGCAATCACGAGAATGTTGCGTATTGCCTGCCCGGCCGCGAGAGTCCTTATAATATTCATATTATGGAGGAGGATCAGACGATCCTTGCGCTTGGTGCGGGCGGTGTGTCGAAGTTTGTGGCGCCCGGCGTCATCCGCCGCGCTTTTAACGTCAAGAGTGTCGAGGAGTACCTTTCCCGCAGCGCCGAGATGGCCGTGAGGAAGCGCGAGTTGTTTAAGAAGTGAGACGCAAAAGCGTTTTTTGCTTTTTGTTTTTCCGAGTAACGTTTCCAGCGGAATTTGTTTTGCCGATGCGACGAAACAGGGAAGACAGATCAATTGTTCACGAGATCACGAAAAGACCCGGGATTATATAATTTATTGACGATTTGCGAAAAAAATGGTATCATTCTGTCAGGAAATGCGCGGCTGCGAATTGCCGGCGGACAACCAAATTCCAAGGGGGGATACTATTTATGTTTAATAACATCGGCAAAAAAATCAAAGGTTTTGTCACTTTCCTGTGCATACTCGGATTCATTTTGGTAGGACTTGCGGCGATTGGCGGAATCATCGGCGGAATCATCGTAATGGTCAGAGGCGGCATCCTTGCCGGCGTACTTACAATATTCGGCGCGATCGTCGGCGCGGCTCTCGGCGCTCTGTTCGTATGGCTCGGCTGCTTCGTGTTCTACGGCTACGGCGAACTGATCGATAAAACAGCCGACATCGCTAAAAACACCGAGCTGACTGCGCAGAAGGTCACCAAGCTCGAGTACGAAATGGAGAACAGGAAGTAAGGCCGCGGACAACCGCGAGCTGACTGCGAAAGCCGCCTGTGGCATTGTCCCGGCGGCTTTTAAAAATGTTGTAAAACGGCTAAAAAATTTTTTTGAAAATTTGAAAAAAGTGCTTGCAATCCGTATACGGACTATGTTACAATTCGTCCGTTGCGGCTTGACAGACTGTGAAGTCGGAGATTGCTGCCCGCGAGGCAGGTAACTTCGATGGAGAATGTCCGGTTCGAGAAACCGGGCGGCAAGTCCTTGCACTACAGCTCACGACACTTATGTGTCCGGTCTACCGTGTTGGCCCAATTTGAAATCCGTAACAGTTCGGATATTTCAGTTGGTTTTTTTAAACGGGAAGCCAGGAAACGCACGAAGCAGTGGTTGATCTGATGTGCCGGCTGTTATACGTAACAAAACATATTGACCCCGCAGAATGCCGGGCGGGGCACGAAAGAGAGGATTATGTATGGCAAACAAGCAGAAAATCAGAATCAAACTGAAGGCGTACGACTACCAGCTCCTGGATCAGGCAGCTCAGAAGATCGTTGACACCGCCAGAAGAACCGATGCGATGGTTTCCGGACCTATCCCGCTTCCTACCGAGAAAGAGATCGTCACGATCCTGCGCGCTCCTCATAAATATAAGGACGCCAGAGAGCAGTTCGAGATGAGAACACATAAGAGACTTATTGACGTCCTTATGCCCTCGCCCAAAACTGTTGACGCGCTGATGAGACTCGACCTGCCCGCGGGCGTTGACATCGAGATCAAAGTGAAGCAGTAAGCGAAAGCCGCATTGACGAAGCATTCTTCAACAGGCAGAAGATCTTTTAGTTCGGATCGGAAGCCGGTCATGTTCCGTGAGGCGCCGGAGGAAACGAAGGCGGCGGAACCAATAACCAGGGAGGTAATTTAATGAAGAAATTTATTTTAGGAACTAAAGTCGGAATGACGCAGATATTCGCCGCAGACGGTACCTGCACTCCGGTCACTGTCGTACAGGCGGGCCCCTGCGCGGTAGTACAGAAGAAGACCGATGAGACTGACGGCTACTCTGCCGTACGCGTCGGATTCGGCGAGACCGAGATCAAAAAGCTCAACAAGCCCGA
>JAGADO010000169.1 GCA_017613535.1 Clostridia bacterium
AATGATCTCGCGCCTTCCGTCGAGTTTGTCGTTCATGCCCAGTTCAGTGAGGATCGTGTAAGTGCACGCCTGCACCGAATGGCAGAGGCCGACCGTTTTGATCTTGCTGTAGCGCTGCATGAAGCCTGATACGATAGCCATCGGGTTCGTATAGTTAAGCAGTATGGCGTCCGGGCAGACTTCCTCCATATCGCGCGCAAAACCCTTCATGACCTGGATCGTGCGCAGGCCGCGCATTACTCCGCCAATGCCGAGCGTATCGCCTATCGTCTGCCTGAGGCCGTACTTTTTAGGGATCTCAAAATCGATGATGGTACACGGATCGTAAAGACCGACCTGGATCGCGTTGACAACGTACGCCGCGCCTCTCAGCGCTTCTTTCCTGTTTTCCACACCGAGGTACTTTTTAACGGTCGCGCGTGACTCGTTGATGCTCCGGTTCATCGCATCGATCAGAATGTACGATTCGGAAAGACGGGTCTCGTCAATATCGTAAAGTGCGATTTCAACGTCGTGCGTATTGTCCAGCAGCATTATGTCGCCGAGCACGTTTTTGGCAAACACGGTGCTTCCCGCACCCATAAATGTAACTTTCATGTCTGAAGCCCTCCTTCTTTTTCGAGCAGGTCGCGAAGTTTATGTCTGAAATGTCTGTATACGAATCCGAATATGAACAGCAGAATGCCGCAGATAGCCGCGATCACTCCGCCGGATGCGATTCTCAGAGCCAGATTGAGCTGCGGACCGGAAGCCAGGCCCGGTATCAGCTTGCTCAGGAGAGAACCCGGTTTTCCGATCCTGATGCTGATGTACGGTATGAGCGTAAGCAGGCTTATGAGCGACCAGCCGAACACGACGGGCACCCACAGCGTCACGCCGGGATTGGGCTTGAAAAGCTTTACCAGGATCTTTATGAGCAGATAGAGCCATGCCGCCATATGTATGAGAACGATCGCCCCCATCAGTATGAGCACGATATGGATCGGTCTGAACGCGCGGCGCACGGCACCCGTTTCGAGAAGCTTATCCGCGTAGGAAGAAAAACTGTCTTTTATCGTTTTGCGAAGGTCGCTGTCGGAAACTTTTGAGGCGGAAGACGTTGACGAAGCGCTGGAGATAACGGCATCAGTCCCGTCCGGCGCAGTGACCCTGATCTCGGCAAAAGCGCCTCTCTTCGGGGCAATTACAGGCCCGAAAGTGATACCTCCCGCTTCGTTCATCAGTTCTTCCGAGTATATGCCCATCAGCCCTCCCTCAATCAGGCGGTCAATGATCATGTTCAGATTTACCGTGCCTTCTTCGTCCTGCAGGCCCGAACTTTCTACCAGTTCTTTCACACCGTCGCGGAAACCCTCGGGGTCATATTCGTACTTATCAAGCACGTCCGCGCCGTATTTCGGGTCGCTTTTAGCCATTTCGTATATGTTCCTGTACACGTTTTCCGCTTCCGCCGCGATCTGCTCGGCAGTCATGCCTTCATCGGAGATCGTATCGAGGATCGTTGTCAGCTGCTCCCCTACCGCGCCTTCGTCAAGTCCTACTCTTTCGACGAATTCATCAAATTCTTTCTCCCCGTTCGATCCGCTGCGTTCGACAATTATTTTTTCACGGTGTCGAAGCTGGACTGGATCGCGATCGTTGACACGGTCTTGAGGAGCCTTTCGGCAGTGTTTATGAGCAGCGGCTTCAGAACGTCGATCTGGCGGGCAGTCTCCTCAGCCATGATAGCGAAATTGTCCCTGATAAACCCGGAGGCAGCCTTTTCGTCCGAATTTCCGATCGAGCTCAGCAGCCTGGGCGTAGTAACTTCCGCACCGGCGGATAACGTTATGGCATTGTCGCCCAGCTCTTCAATGAGTGCGTCGAGCAGCAGCCCGGGGCCTATCTTATCGCCAAGTTCTTCGATCGTGGATTTCAGCGTGCTCTCGATCTCGGAACTGATATCGCCGCCCGAAAGCGTAATATTAGCGGGAGAAGCGGAATAGACCGCAGAACTGCCTCCGTTATCAATGACCGCCGAATCCCTTAACGACGTGAGCAGATCTCGGTCGATCTTAAACGACAGTTTCATCTGCCCCGCAGGCATAATGAAGAATCCCGCGATAGATATGACGCACATAACCGCGATGATCGCGTTGCTGATGTACAGGAACGTCCTGGTTTTCTTAATGTTTCCGGTCATACGCAGCCTCCGTCCGGTTTAAAACTCAACTTAAGGTTATCACCGAATTGAATACGGAATTAGAGATGGCGCCCTTGCCCGCGACGCCGTTTGTATTGTCGCCCGATACGACGACCGTTCCGTCAGATCTGAAGTAAGCGCTGAATCCTGCTCCCGCTCCGGCAGCCGTGCAATCTTCAGAAATGATTTCAGGGACGACGCGGTCAACAGTCAGTCCGGATGCTATCTGGTTATGCGAGTTATCGCCCCAGCCGTACAGTTTTCCGTCTGTCGTGATTATCAGAGCGTGGCTTTCCTGCATCGTTACCGAACGAACGTTCTCCATCAGCTTGTTCATCTTTCCGGTCACTCCTCCGCTGATATACGAAGGAGCACGCGTACCCATGTAGTAGAGAACGTTGTTCTGATCGATGTATAAAGCAGAATGCTCTCCTGCAGCCACGGAACGCGCGTTGCTCGCAAGTTTGTAAGGCGTTTTGATCATCTCGGGCGCGGAAGAACTGAGCTTGCTCCAGCGGTTATCGCCCAGAGCGTACAGCGAACCGTCAGACGTCACATAAAGCGTGTGGCGGCGTCCGGCAGCGGCGCTGACAACGTTCTCGGCGAGCTTTATCCATTTCGCTGAGCGGTCCGAACCGATATCTCCGAGCTGGCAATAAGTGTTGTTCCCTATTCCGTAAAGCGTTCCGTCGCTCATTATCAGGAGAGCGTGGTCGTATCCGAGGCTCATCGCGGCAATGTTTTTGTTTCCCGGTATCGTTGCCTGCCGGAATGTATTAGCGTTTCCGGAGCGCCCGAGCTGACCGTACGAGTTATTGCCCGCCGTCAGCAGCCTGCCGTCCGACATGAGCAGATATGTGAAAGGAAGGTCTCCGGTGCTTCCGCCCTGAGCCGTTGCCACCGCTTTAACGCCTGTCATGATAAGCTCCGGCCTGGAGTAAACTTTGGAAGCGAGACCCATGGCTTCGCCGGTGTTATTGCCCCATGCGTAAAGGCTGCCGCTGCCCGTGAGAGCGAAAACTTCCGATGCTCCCGCGGCAATATCTGCCTGCGTTCCCGCTGTCGCCCCTTCTTTTATCGTAAATACGGAGAAAACGACGTCGCCAGATAACTTGACCGAACCTGAAAGAGCGGTGAATTCTGTCTGCTTTCCGGTCGAGTTCGTGACGATTATTTTATCGATCCTGTAGCCGTTTTTCACCGTTACTTTATACTGAACGGTCTGCTCTTTTCCGGAAACGCCGAACGTCGTTTTTGCTCCGCTTTCTACATTCTTTCCGTCGATGGAGAGGGTAGCGGTATCCGGGTCGAACGATCCGGTAACACATGTGGCTTCAATGCCGAAATACGAGTATAGCTGTGAAAGCCACACGGCTCCTCTGCGCTTCGCGAAGTTGCGCATATTGTTTATGCATGATTTCCATGTGCTTTCGTTCGAGCCCGCGATGCTCCAGCGCGCGAAGTTCGCCTGTATCGGTTTTTCCATCTCTGCGACGGTGGCGTTGATGACTTCGAGGCAGCGTTCTTCGGTGAACACGTTCTCCGCCGCGTAAATGCAGCGCTCAATGAATTTTTCTTTGAATTCCGCATTTTTGATCAACTTATTTGCCATAGCGCCGAGGATCGTGCTGTCGTTGAATACGTGCGCAAAGAAATTGCTGTTGTAGTCGGACAGGAGGCCTCCGTCCATATCCATCACGACAAAGCGCCAC
Source organism: Clostridia bacterium (assembly GCA_017613535.1). Classification (GTDB taxonomy): domain Bacteria; phylum Bacillota; class Clostridia; order UBA1212; family UBA1255; genus UBA1255. The sequence continues at coordinate 3,895 of JAGADO010000169.1, forward strand.
TTCTTATCAAGGCGGCTCGGATCTTTGTCGGAATTGCAGCGCCAGACTTTAACGTTGTTCCACGGCCAGTCGCCGTTGCACAGGTACATGTGAGAGATCATGCTGTCGATCATATTGTCGATATCGATCTGAGCGGCAACTTTCTCGTAGTTGGAAGTTTTGCTCATATCGTTGTTCCGGATGAACGCGACGAGGTCTTCCCAGTCTTTTTTGTCTGCTTCCGTGCCGTCGCAAAGTTCGTACGGACTGTAGCCGTTTCCGGTGACGAGCGGCGTAGGTGCTTCGAGCATCGCGAAGTTTTCTTCGAGCACGCCGTAGTGTTCTTCAAAATATTTCGGGCCGTAGCGCTCGCGGAGATTGTACGTGCCCCACAGCTCTCCGTTGATGAGCACGATGACAGAGCGGGCTTCCTGGTAATCCACTTTAAGCGCGGAGCAGAGCTTCTGGCTGACGCGGTCCGCCATGAACGAACCGGTAGCGTCATTGCCCGAGTTCCTGAGCAGCAGGCGCTTGAATGAAGTGATCTTCTTTCCGTTGACGTCGGTGGCCTGACCCCTGAACACGTCGTACTTGAGTTTTCCGGGGTTGTCGGTGAAATCCGGGTTCGCGTCGCTCTTGAAGTACAGACGGATGGATTTCTGGTAGTTACCGAGCGAACCGTTGCCCGAAAGCGCTATCTGGACCCACTGGGCAGCCCTCTTTAAGCCTGTCTCGTCGTAGATCTCAAAGAACGCGCTTACGCGGCGCTTCGTAGTGAAGGGCGACTGCATCGTGGTGTAATATATGCCTGTCTTTCCGTCAAAGTCGCCGGGCTCGACAAACAGCGATATGATCGGAGCGTCGTACAGATCTGCTCCGTCCGCCCAGACGAGGTACGTTTCGGCAACTTCAGGCGTCTTGTTTCCGTTTTCGTCAATTGCTATAGCGCGTATTACGCGGCCTCTTGGCATTTTCGTGGTAGGCACGGGATATCCGAGCGCGTTGTGAGTATTCGTCGTGGTTTTACCTACGCGGCGGTTCTGGCATTCGGTTATTGCGACCGGATTTTCATATACTTTGCCGTGCGTTACGGGAGAAGAACCGTCGGTGGTGTAATAGATCGTATAGCCTGCGGGAGCGGCCATTTCCAGATTGAACGATTCGCCGTAAAAGCCGCCTTTTTTTGACAATACGACTACCTTTTCGGTCGGTGTGTCGATCGGCTTGTCTGTAGGTTTCTCTGTCGGAGCCTCGGTCGGTTTTTCCGTAGGTTTCGGAGTGGGAGTCGCGGTTGGTTTGGGCGTCGGTGTAGCCGTCGGTTTAGGAGTGGGCGTCGCGGTAGGCTCCGGAGTAGGAGTGCCCGTTGGTTCCGGCGTAGGAGTATTCTCCGGTTCAGGTGAAGGAGTCTCTTCCGGCTCGTCTGACGGAGGCACGGTCTCTTCCTGCGCAGTCGCGGGAGGATCGGTCGGCCCGCCTGCCGGGGTCTCATCCGCAGGGGACGATGCTTCGGGAGTTTCACCCGAAATAACGGTATCGTCCGTCTTACCGGGCGCCGCTTCGGTCGCTTCGACAGAGGTTATCTCCGGTGTGGTTTCCGGCTCATCTGTTTTACCGCACGATGCAAGCAGAAAAGTTATTAAAAGTGCAGATGCGGCGCCAAGGAACAGCCCCATAGCACCGCCGAAACGTTTTCTGTTCTTTTTTTTGCAGGTATTCCGGGATACCCCGCGGAATGAATTGTTAAAGTATTTCATATCTCAGTACACCCGTTTCTGGAAAAATCACTCCTGGTCAGAGAAATTCACCCTGTCGCGAATGAGGTAAAGCGGCCTTCCGAGTGCCTCCTCATACATTCTTGCCATATATTCGTTCTGCACGCCCATCGCGATCAGCGTAAGCCCCTGGAAGAACAGCGCGACACAAAGCGCAGTAAAAATAATGCCGACCGTGCCGAGCTTTCCGCAGATGCCGAGGATCAGCGCAACGATCAGGTATATGAAGCTCGCGCACGACAGAAAAACGCCGGTAAACGTTGCCAGTTTGAGAGGCTTGAACGAGAACGATAAAAGCGCGTCCTTGGCGAGCTTGAGCATCTTTTTAAGAGGATACTTCGTTGTCCCGGCAAAGCGTTTCTGACGCTCGAATTCGACCGGTTCGGTCTTAAAGCCGAGCCAGCTGACGATGCCGCGCACGTATCTGTTATGCTCTCTCACCTGGAGAAGCGCGTCCTTTACCTTCCTGTCGATCAGCCTGAAATCGCCCGTATCTACCGGGATATCGACATCGGTCATCTTGTTCAGCGTCCTGTAGAACATTTTCGCCGTAAACTTTTTAAAGAACGTCTCTCCTTCGCGCGAAATGCGTTTTCCGTACACGACATCGATTCCCGAGCGCCATTTTGCGAGCATTTCGGGGATAACTTCGGGGGGATCCTGGAGATCGGCGTCAATGACAACGACGCATTGCCCGCCCGCCGCATCCATCCCGGCCGTTATGGCCGTCTGGTGCCCGAAATTTCTGGAAAAATTGATCAGTTTCACGCGCTTGTCAACGGCGCAGATCGCACGGGCAAGCTGCTCGGTATTGTCGCGGCTGCCGTCGTTGACCATGACGAGCTCGTACGCGATCCCCTCGCCTTCCATTACGGCCGTGAGCCTTTTATACGTCTCCCCGATGACCTCTTCTTCGTTGTAGAGCGGGACAACGACGCTGCATACGGTCATATCGCTGTCAATGATTCTTTCTTCATCCATTTGTCCGGCTGCCTCCTTCCGGCGACTGACTCATCAGAACGACCATGTGTTGAACCACCTGAGGCCCGAAATGTAATCGCTCTTCACCGGTATTCCTACGAGCACCGGATAGTAGAACGCGTAAAGCACGAGCACGATCCCCAGGTATATAAATACGGTAGGCTTCCCGATTATTTTGTCCTCGTACAGACTCTTTATCACGAACGCGATCATAATGATCAGGAACGGCACCGAAGTGAAGTAATGGTAGATGAAGGTGCAGCGGGTGACAAGTATCCACGGGAACAGCTGGCATGCGTATCCGATGAATGCCACGAGCATTCCCTTATCGCGCTTTTTCCAGGTGAAGTAGACCGCTGCAGGCAGGCACGCGAGTCCTACCCACCATACGGCCGGGTTTCCGAACGATACGACGGATGCTCTCATTCCCGATGCGAGCCCCGCGTCTCCGCTGGAGTAGTAATAGATCGGCCTCATGTCGATTATCCACGAATACCACGATGACTGGTACGGGTGCGTCGCGTTCAGCCCGGAATGGTAGTTGTACATATATTTCTGGTTCTCGATGACAACGTCTATAAGCGATTTATCCGGGTTCGACGGCATGTACGGCAGATAAGAGAGCACGTATATCCCGATCGGGATCAATATGAAGAAGATGACGCACATTCCGCACGTAGGCAGGAAGTTTGCCGCGAGCCACGAGCCTGCGCTGCGCCCTCTGTACCTTCCCGTTCTTATGTCGTACGCTTCGCTTATCTTGGATATGAAGAACAGTATCGCAAGTCCGACTCCGGAGTAGATGCTCGTCCACTTGGATGCCGCTCCGAGTCCGAAGCAGATGCCGCACAGGAACAGAGGCAGCATCGATTTCCAGAAAGGCATATCGTACGACCGCTTCGTAAAGTAGTCGAACATGAAATAATACATCAGCAGCGTAAAGAATACGGAATACGTATCGATCGTCGCCAGCCTCGTCTGTGCCGAGCGCATAAAGTCGAAGCACAGCAGGAACGCCGCGATAAACGCGAAGTTGGAGCGCTTTAGTATCTTAAGGGCGAGAAGGTAGATGATCGGCACGAGGAGCACGTCCATGAGCGTTCCCATAAAGCGCCATCCGAACGGGTTCATTCCGAAGATCCGTACTCCGACCGAAATGAGCGTTTTTCCGAGGGGCGGGTGCGTCGTTTCGTATATCTTAAGGCCGTTTATATGTTCGTACGCCGTGCGCGGGAAGTATATCTCGTCGAAATACGTGCCGTTTTCGTACGTTCTCCACGCCTGAGCCACATCCTGCTCGTCAAACAGCTTGTCAGGCGTATTCGCGGTCGTATTGACCTCGGGATCATAAGAAGTGCCTTTAACCGTGAGCGGGATGACGGTGTAATTTCCGTCAGCGTCCTTCTCCCAGAACGCCATCTCATTGAGCGCCAGGCCCTTGATCTGGCAGGAGATCCTGACTCTGCGCGTGGTGAAGGAATTGTTATATAGCTTCCATTCAAAGAACTCCGGAGGATCGCTGTCCGAACGCGAGAACTTAAATGCCTCGGCGTATTCTCCGGTACCGTCTTCCGTCTCGTATTCGACCGTGTACGTGCCGTTAGATGATGAAGGTATGTTCGGGAGCAGCGTCGTGCGTGAAACTTTTCTGACGGAATCGAATTCGACCGTGACGCTTTCGCCTGAGGCGGCCGGTTTCCAGTAAGAGGAAGCCCCGTACGCGTTTCCGAGTTTGTAGAACGATGCTATTGCGCAGACAACTGTCAGCGAGCAGATGAGTATTATGTCAATTTTTTTAAGTTTTACAGGTGACTGAGAAATGGGCTCTTTAAGAGCGTATTTCTCTTCGTCGTGCTTTTTCAGTACGAGGACCACAAATACGGCGAGCGCGACCAGGAGGACAACGAACAGGAGCTTGAACCAGATGCTCGTTTCCTGCTTTTTTTCGCCTGATGACGAACTGCTGCCGGCAATACTGATGGCTCCCATGCCCTCGGGCAATGCGGCGACCTTCGAGATGCTGACGTTGTCAACGTACGCCACGCCTTCCGATTCAGAGCTGTATCCGCCTATTCCGATGCTTATCTCAGCATCTTTCTGGTCCTTGCCCGTCTGAACGTACGCGGTGTACTCCATCCATTCATTGTTCGTGGTGTAAAGGCCCGTGCTGCGCTGGTATACTTTCATCGCAGATACGTTGAATCCGGCGCCTTTCGCATCGCCGAGCCCAGCATCGATCTCGCCCTCGATCTTTACCATGCAGCTTACTTTATAGTACGAATCGGGCTTGAGGCTTACCTTCTGATAAACGCGCACGTCGTTTGAGATGTTGTTGGAGATCTTTATGCATTTTCCGCTGTATCCACCTTCAACGATCGTTACCGATCCGGACGTTTCGTCTCCCACAGAACGCTCGTAGTTATTTATGCTCCAGCCGTCGATCTTCTCTCCGGTGCCTTTTTCGAACGAGTTGTTTTTAAGTCCGGCGCCGCATCCCGTAAGGCAGAGGCACGAGGCCGCGATCAGCAGCACCAGGAGAAGCACGCCTGCCTTTCGCATGCACGTTTTCCCGGCTCTCGCGGCTTTATTTCCGCGGTTTTCGCGGCATCTGACCGGTACCGGTCTTTTATCATTAAAGTTCATCTGATCCGCCCTCCGTATCGTATATTCTGAGACGGGGATTATCGTCTTTGATTACATTGAACGCAAACAGCACCGCCGCGGCGAGGAGCGCCATACAGCAGATAAGGTTGATTATTGCTATCACGCGCCTGTGAGGCTCCTGCGCTGCCCAGTAGAAGCTGCCGTACAGTTCCTGCGTCGCTCCGGCGTTTTTGAGTTCACCGCCTATTTCGAGACCGAGCATGACGGACAAGATCGACATGAAATTCACGCTAGTAAGCACGGCGTATATCCACAGAAAGATCTTATTGTTCGAGTAGATGACGGCGGCAAGGAGCAGCACGGCGCATGGGAAGAAGTAGCGTTCGTGCATACGCGGTCCGAACATCGTCACGAGGTAAACGAGCGTCGCGGCAAGCAGGAAAGGCATCGCTTTGTCGTCGCGTTTTGAGAACTGGTAAAGTACCCACACGAAGATGCAGGACAACACGATCATTATCATGCCGAACGTGAAATACGACATTCCGAAAATGAATTTGGTGGAATCTGTTGTCCAGTTCTGCCTGATCACGTAATAGAAGTTGTAGGAATTGACCGTCGCGCCCTTGTAGCCGTTTGCGGTGCCTATATAAAGATTTATCAGCCATTCGAAGAAGTTGGGCTTCATCAATATGCCAAAAGGCAGCGCGACTATGATGATCGTTCCGGCCGCGGCAAGTATGCATTTGAATATCAGCACGACCGTCCTGCCCTTAGGAACGTCCTTATTTTTGAACAGGCGTCTCAGGAGCGCGAAACCGATTATAGGCAGCATAAAGATGCCCTGAGGCTTGAGTATAACGGCGAGCCCGAACATTACGGACGCAGTGATGTATTTGTCTTTTATGATGAACCAGACCATCAGCAGGCACAGGAGCGCGAGGATGGAATCGACCTGGCCCCATGCGGCTGAATCGAGCATTGACAGCGGGTTCAGCACCCAGAGGGCGACAAAGAATATTATCCAGTTTTTGCTGATCTTCCTGCCGGCCATTTTGTAAATGACCCAGCCTATCGCTATATCTGCCAGTATCGAGGGCAATTTGGTGAGCATCACGTGTCCCGTCGTTCCGATCAGACCGAACCATTTGGCCAGGAGCGTGTTGAACCACAGGAAATACATATAAAGGGGCGGATAGTCGAGGCTGTATGCTTCGGCGTTCTCGTAGAAATGCGGTATACCGTCGGCAACGATGTGCTTACCCCAGCTCTGGAACAGGCTGACGTCGATGCTGCATTGCGGCGCCGTTACCGACGCTATCAGTCTGATGATCAGTCCGACCGTCAATATAATTATGACCGCGGCTCCAACGCTTACGCCTTTATACCCTACGGCCACCGTCCTGAACAAAGGTCTGAACGGTTTTCCCTCTTCTTTGGAAGCATCGTCCGCAACCGGAACGATGACGGCATCTATTTCATCGTCCGCCGCAGCGATCGATCCGGTTTCCGGCACGCCGGTAACATCCCCGGTCTCTGACGGCTGGCCGCGTGTTTCATTTTCATCGTACACCGTACCGTCCCCGTCTTCGTATTCGATCGGGACAAGTATCTCTTTTCTCCATGTTATTCCGGCGCGTTTTTCTCTGTCTCGCAGCACGCCGTAGCGGTACATGACCGCGAAGAACAGGAAGGACAATATAACGATCAGCAGGCCTATCTTTATGCTGTCGTAGTATTTATTAACCAGGTCGCGCTGGCTGACCGTGGTGGCCCCGCTGCTTCCGCCGCTGCTGTTCTTGAGCATCGTCTGCTCGAAAGATATCGCGCTCACGCCGGAGGGCAGAGACGAAAGCTGTTCGATCTTAATATCGTCGAACCATACCGTGCCTGTCGTGTCGCAGCTGTAGAAGCCAAGCCGGAAGCAGATCTCAGCTTCGGTCTGACCGGCGGACGTCTTACCGTAAACAACGAGATCCGACCAGTCGTTGTCGCCCGTTAACCCGCCCTTGTACTCGTACGAATAAAGCGACGAAATATTAGCGCCCGCCGCCTTACCCGGAGACTCGACGCCGGAAGTTTTGACCTTCGCCGTAACTTTATAGTACGTGTTCTGTGTCGTGGCGATCTTGACTTTGAAGCGGGCGTCGTTGCTGACGGGGCTCACGATCCGCGCACAATTGCTGCCGTCGGGTCCTTCGGGGACAATGTCGAACGCGCTCGCGTCCGGATAATATCCTTCGGCCAGAAAATCGCCCGCTCCGTCGCTGAAATCCCATTCAAGCAGCACTTTATATCCGGCCTTCGAGCAGCCTTTTACGCCGAAAAATATACCGACCGCCGCAGCAAGAACGATGACCGCCGCGCACACTGTCAGTTTGATCTTGTTTTTCTTAATAAAATCTTTCAAATGTCCGGGCCTCCTGCCGTCCGTTTCCGCCGTTGTTCCCGCCGCGATCATCGCCCGGCGAACGGCGCTTAAATTTTATATAATCTTTCGATGGACGAACCTCCGTCGATCTCTATCTCGTTTCTGTAGACCAGCTCGCCTATTCTGCAGCCGGGGCCGATGTGCGCACTGTCGCATTCGACCGTATCTGCGGCAACATATTCCAGATCGGCGTTCTGGGCGTCAATGTAGTACGATGAGAGCAGATATTCTCCTTCGTTTATGCCTGGCACGTCTCCGCGCGGCTTATACTTTACTTTAAGTTCCGACGTAAGTATCCTGGCGATCTCCGATCTTTCGCACGAAACGATCTCCACCTGCTCGCCTTTTATGGCCGCCCCGGAGTAAAGCACTCCGTTCAATATAAATTTCTCCGCTTTCAGATCGCGCGATGCCTCGAACCTTCCGCGGCTTCTGACGATCACATTAGCACCCGTATATTTTCCGTGCGTGTTCAGCAGTCCGTCGACAACGACGACGTCGGAGCGGAACCTGCCCGAAACGTTGAGCGCGCCTCCGACTTTAACCGACTCGCACAGCAGTTCTCCGGGGACAACGGCTTCTCCGTGGACTTCGATCCTGTCGCAGCTGACGAAATTACCGAAGCGCGCCGTTCCGAACACCTCGATCTCGCCCGCCTCAACTTCTTCTCTGAAGATGGCGTTGCCGTAGATCTGCAGATTCCTCACGTCAATGCTCTGGTCAATGGTCTGATCGTCTTCGATTACGATTCCGTTAAAGCTCTCCAAGCCGATTAAGCCCCCGAATCCGACGCGCGGCAATACAAAATCGCTTTTTTCGCGCCGCCGTCAGTTGTCCTCTTCTTATTTTATCACATTGCCCCGGAAAATAAAAGTGGCGGGCGCACATTAAGGGCGCCCGCCCTGCCGCGAACCTGTTCGCGACGTTCCGGTCCGTTGATTATTCAGCTTCTACGACAACGTCTGCCTCAGGAGCGTTTCTGCGGATGGACTCGATTCCGTTCAGGCAGGAGGGTTTAGCCTTGTAGCCTTCGGAGGCGCAGATGTTCTCGCCGTTGGATGCCTTAAGGCGGAAACGATATTCGCCGGCCTTATCAAGATAGACTTCGAATTTGGGGTGCTTCACAGGAGTGTAGCCCTCTACGGTCTGATCTTCGAGGTTAGCGATCGTGGAGTTCCTTCTTACGGATTCGCAGCCTGCTTTGCAGGTCTTAAGGCTGGCATAAACCTGAGAGGTGGCAATGATCTCGCCGTTTCCTGCCTTGAGGTTGAACTTGAAACCTTTAGTTGTCGGTTTGATAACAAATTTTCCCATTTTAATTATCTCCTTTTACGTTTTTGGGCGGTAAATTCATTATTTTTTCGCGTACCCGCCCTGCTGCCCTTATTATAATATACCGCCGCTCTAAATGTAAACCCCCTTTTTGCTCATTTTTTGCTCATTTTCGTTCCCCGTCTTTTTCAACAAAGATACCGCTGCCACGGCCCGAGCTTAGATGATTCAATCGAATTTTATTCCGTTTATTAATTAAAATGACGGTCAGAACAAACATCAGTAGCAGGAACCCTGTTAACAATAATATCCTCAGTACCCTATACGGATTCGAATCGTATATCGTTTTAACATTGCCATAATTGTCAATCATTACAAATTTCGTTTTGTTTCCTGTTATGCCGTCTAAAAAATAAGTTGTATATTTCTATGATATAACCAAGTGAGTCTACAAAATACATCACCCATAATTTTTCTGAGTAAACGTTAATTGTATCAGAATCCCATTCGCACTTATAAAACCTACTTCCTCTAATTTGGTATGCATAAAAAACTCATCTGTAGAGGGAAAAAGGAAGTTAACACTATTTCGTATTTGCGATATTTGTCATTATAACAGTAATAAATCCACCACGAACGTCAATAACGTCTGATGGAAAAATATTAAAAAAAACAAAAAATCTGTTTTTGTCTTTTTCGTTAAATGGAATAAAACACGAATTCTTTCTATTGAGAAGTAAATACCCAATGACACCGAACAACGATTTACATTTTGATAGTTTTCTTCCCTCATTATTCTCTATTAAAAAAGCACATCCAATATTTGTACTTAAGTAATAAATCACGTGTGCTTTCGAGAAATCAATTTTTTGAACATTTATTATACCGATTTTTTTGATTAATATTTTGTTTTCAAAGCAATAATACACGGGAATATTTCTAATTAGACATAGAAATATTAATGGACTTAATATTAGAACAGGAGGGAAATTGCAATTAATCTTTGGAAGAACTGCATCAGCGAAGAAAAAAAAGCATACGCATCCTATCAAAATCACATCAAAGCAATTTCGATAAAACAATTGGCCTTTTATTAAATTCTCGTTAATTCTATTGTCCATATTCGATTAATTCACAGGATAAGACTATTTTACTTTTGGGGAGATATTTGATAACTATCTTGTCCCCAATTGTTAAATAATTAGCATCCAGGCATAAAAAAGTCATACGATCTATTTTAACTATAAAAGCACGTCTGTAGCTTCCATCTGTTCTTTTTCCAAAACGAATTATTTGTCTGATGCCTTGAATCTCTTCCACGTTTCCTACATATGTTATCGGTTCCTCTTGATCAAATGGCATACATGCTCCAAATCTAAAATACTGTGCGAAAGCAAAAACAAAGCCAAGGATAAAAAGTGTGCTTAACATATAACTAAGGTATTTGACTATGTTATCATTTTTAATTCCTTCTTTTTTTATTTTTTTTATAACCAACACTATATTGATGATAAGCATAATCAAAAGGAACATTTCTCCAATCAACGGCCTCACAAACAACTTTGACCAAAAAAAAGATTTTGGTAAATCATATAAAATCATTATTCAACCGCCTTTCTCCCAGTAAAAAATAGGCACATAGTAATCATATGATAATCCAATTGAAACCATCGACCCTAAAGAAAGTGAAACACTCGAAACAGTTGCTCCACCGTTAATATCATACGGGTTAAATGAATATGACGAACCAATTCCGTTAAAAGAACCGCCGACTTCTACAAAATCACCAGCAAATGATTGGACTGGTATGTAATTATGTAGTGGCAAAACATGCCATGTGCATACGATTTGTTACGCAACTGTTAACCTCATTTCCTTCATTCTGTACGCCACCGGACTCATGTACCCCAGGCTGCTGTGTAGCCGCTTTCTGTTGTAAAAGACCTCTATGTAGTAGAACAGGTCTCGTTCCACATCATCAATTGTAGCATACTCTCGCCGATAAAAAAACTCCTTTTTTAGGCTGGCAAAAAAGCTTTCCATCGCGCTGTTGTCATACGGATAACCCGCTTTGCTCATGCTTCCGGTAATGCCGTTTTCGGCCAGCTTGTTCTGATATTGTTTGCTGCTGTATTGACACCCCCTGTCGCTGTGAAAGATCAGTGATTCTTTGCTCTTTCCACGCCTGATCAACGCGTTCCCCAACGCATTGCAGGTAAGATCTGAATTGATATTTTTGCTTACTGAATACCCGACTACTTCCCGGTTATACAAGTCTATTACCGCCGAGAGGTATACCCAGCCGAGCTTTGTCTTCAGATATGTAATGTCACCGACCCATTTTTGATTAGGCTTGACACTGGTGAAGTCCTGCTGGAGTAAGTTGTCAAAGTAGCGGCCGTCGGGTTTTTCTTTCTTTCCGGGCTTGTATTTTACAAGCGTCAGCGGATATATTCCGTTTTCTCTCATGATCCGACGGACTTTCCATTCGCTAAGATCGATTCCTCTGTCTGCCAACGCCTTCCGGAGCCGTCTGCATCCATAGACCCGGTTTGTCTCTTCAAACACTTTCCTGACTTTCTCGACCAGTTCGCGCTCTTTTTTATACTTTTCTTGTCTCTTGTTCTCGCCCTTTAGCCATTGATAATAGGCACTTTCACACAGCTCCAATACTTTGCACATCTTTCTCACGGAATGCTCGGAACTGTGCGCGTATATCGCTTCGCATTTCATTCTCGTGGTTGCATAAAGATGTGCAGGGATTTTTTTAGGATTTCTACTTTTTCCTTTTCTTCTTCCAGCTGTTTGTCCTTCTTTTTCAGCTCTTTTTCCAGTTCTTTTATTCGATACAAGAGTTCTCCCTCCGTCTGCGGTTCTTTTCTACGTATGCCTTTTTCTTCGGCATAACTGGGTAAGTTGTATTTCCTTCTATAATCTCTTACCCATCTACAGACGGTATTCGTATCGATCCCCATTTCTTCTGCAACACTGGTCGCGGACTTCTTATTCTCCAGAATGTACCTTGCGGTCTTCTCCCGGATCTCTTGTGTGTACTTGCTGTTATTGCTTGGCATTTATTTTCTCCTCCTTGCCTTGCGCCGTTACGCACATTACCCACTAATACTTTTCCGTACCAGTCCAATTTCGAATGTAGAGCCCCCCTGCGCTTCATTGCTTGCCATCCGGCAAATCGGGTGTTATAATAGCGAATAGTTATCCGAATGGAGGAAAATAATATGAAAAAAGCGAAAATAATCATACTGGCATGCATCGCAGCCATCTTGCTTGTAGCAATAGCCGCACTTGCCGGATGCAAAACAGGAGGCGGAGATACGGTGAAAACGAACGACCCCGGTGCGACAGACGAGCAGGCTACCGAAACGGTTACCGCGGCTCCGACGGCGGACCCCGCAAAAATATTCACGGACACACTGGCGAAAGTTGAACCCAATCCCGACCAGCACGTAACGATGAAAGCGACGGACGACGGATACGACATTTTCGCACCGCTTGACGGAAAATGGGGATACAGATACGGCCCGTCGATCATGTATTATCCGGACGGATCGATCGACGCATGGTTCGCAACACCCGGAACGTCGGGCGAATGGGACTGGTTCACGTACAAACATTCGGACGATAACGGCGCAACGTGGTCCAAAGAGGTCGTTGTCCTCAGACCCACGCCGGATTCGATGGACCACTACTCCGTATGCGACCCCGGCGTTGTCTACTTCGGCGGATACTATTACCTCGGATACACTTCGACGATCGTCAGCACGAACGGCGGGATCAACAACAACGTATTCGTTGCCCGCTCGACGAACCCCGACGGCCCGTACGAGAAATGGAACGGCACCGGCTGGGGCGGCGATCCGCAGCCTATCGTGTACTTTGACGAAGCCGACAGCCAGTGGGGCGCAGGAGAAGTAAGCTTCGTTGTCGTCGACGAAACGTTATATATCTACTATCAGTGGGTATGCGGAGAAGGCAGATTCACGAAAGTATCCACCGCTCCCGCAACGAACGACTGGCCCGCACACATGACGTACCGCGGATTCGGATATATGGCTACAGGCAGCCAGGACTCCTGCGACGTCGTATATATAGAAGACATCGGTAAATTCGTTGCCTTCTCAACATACGAACGCTTCAGCGCGAACTCCGGAATTGCACTGTTCGAATCGGACGACGGCATCCACTTCAAACAGGCGGACATCATCCGCACGAACATTGCCCAGTTCTGCCATAACATGGGTATATCGAAACGCCCCGACGGCCATATCCAGCTCAAGGACAATATCTTCGTCGGATATGCATATTATGACGGCAGCGGCGATAACTGGGGCAAATGGCCCACACGTTTCCAGCACGTTCAGATCACGACTTACGAGGGCAAAGTCACTACGTCCGATAAGGGCGGCAAGGGCAAGCTGATCAAGGATTACTTCTGGACCGCTCCCGATAAGTTCTGGCCCATCGCGATCGGCGCACTTCCTCAGCATATCAAAGTTCACGTAGGAGAAGGAACGTACGAGATCCCGCTCTACTGGTACGATACGAACCTGGGCAAGCACCAGATCACCGATTTCTCCGGCGTAACGTTCGACAATTACGACACGAACATAATCTCGATCGAGGGCAACGTCGCCACGCTCAAGGCGGCCGGAAAGACTGAAGTGACGATGCATTACGAAGGCCTCTCCCAGACGTTCAAAGTCTACGTCTACGAAGATGATTTCAGATTCGAGAAGAAAGAGCCCGATATCGTTTCGTTCACTCCTGTATACGACGACATCACCGTGTATATGAAGGACGGCGGAAAGAAGCATAAAGTGCAGATCCGCGGCTACGTTGTGTTCGAGAACGATACATGGGGCGAAGCGTACAACGATAAGACCAAGTCGCATCCCGATTATCCGGCAATGGTAGACTCGGGCATCGACAAGTACAGAATGACGTACGAGGTCGAAGATACGAACATCATCTCGGTCAGCAAGAGCGGCGTGATAACACCTAAGAGCGAAGGTACGACGACTGTAAAGGTAACGATCGGCGAGAACCTGAGCTTCACGGTGAAGGTCACAGTCCTCGGCGAGAGAGACGCGTAATAATAAAAAGAGGCGGCTGCGAGGCTGCCTCTTTTGTTTTATACGATAAAAATAATACCATATAACGGAAGGAGAAAAAATATGAAAAGAACAAAAAGAATCATTGCCGCGATGATCGCCGTCCTGATGCTTTTAGCGGTGATCGGACCGGTCAGCCTTATGGCAGAAGCCGAAACCGAATACGAAGAAGTTGTCGTTGACTTCAGCGTTGAGGGAGAAGAGGAAGACACCGGTATTGACGTAACGACGATCGGAGAGTATTTCAACTCACAGGCCGCTACAGGCGATTCCAAAGCAGCTGTCGCGGGAGAAGGAAAAGTAATTCTCGACAAGTACGCACATATGTACGCGAACGAAGATGCGACGTACGATCTGTTCTCGGGCGCATATGCGGTAACGCTTAACTTCACGAGCACGTCCGGAAATGACGCAGGTATCTACGTACGTTCCGTCGATCCCACCCAGACTTCGGTAATGAACACCGTACTCGGTGCGTCAATGAGCTTCTGGTTCTACGAGTGGGACTGGTATGCCGAGCATAAAGGCGCATCCGGCGCATCCGGAACTGGCGGCAGCGGCGTAAAAATATCTTTCGCCAAAAACGGAGAGATCGCCGTAACGCTTAAAACCTACGAACCCGACGGACTCCACGTCTTAGGACAGACAGTTACGCTGGCTGCTCCGGAAGGCTTTGACGCCAAAGCACTCAACCCCGTAAAGATCACCGATGACGGCAAATCTCATATCGAGATCTTCGTGTGCGACACGCTGATGGCCACGGTCGATTACAGCGGAGAGCCCTCGGATTACCCCGATGACGAAGAAAACGGCGTCAATGAAGGCGGCCTGCTGTACTATAAAAACGCGGTCGTAAAAGGCGCAGACGGCACAGAACTGCTCAGCATCGACAACGCTCGTATCGCAGCAGAGCAGCCCGTGTTTGCTATCGGAAACCGCAACGGAACGACGTATTTCAGTGACCTGAAGGTCTCGTACTTTAAGGTCAAGAAAGCCGCTACGCCCGAGCCTACGGCGGCACCCACCGACGTTCCCGCGACCGAAGAAACCAAGACCGACGCCCCTGCCGTAACAACGGCGCCTACAAAAGCTCCTGACGGAGACGTTACTTCCGGAACAGAGCCCGAAGGCACAAAGGCTCCCGATCAGCAGAAGAAGGGCACCTCGCCTGTTATCCCGATCGTCATAGGCGTATGCTGCGCGATCGTCCTTGCCGCGATCATAATTATCATCGTGAGCAAAAAGAAAAGCGCTAAGAAATAAAGCCGGAGCGGATTAAATCCGCGGGGCTTGCGCACATTAAAAACCAGAGGCTGTTAAAAACTGGTCCGCCAGTGTTTTAGCAGCCCCCTTTTTTATGTTTCGCGGAAAAAGAGCGAAAAATTGCCATTTATTTTTCACATTTTTTGTGTATAATAAAGCCGCAATGTGATAAAAGCCTCACATTGAGATATTGACGCGACGCGAAAGTGCAGGAGAAAATGATGTCAAAGAATGAGCCAGAAAAGAAAAAAATACCTGTATTTGTATATTACCTGATCATGATCGTTGTCGTCGTGATCATTACGAGTATAGTTGTCCCCCGCCTCACTTCGCCTTACAGCAAGCAGATAAGCTACAACGAATTTTTGCAGATGCTTGACGAGAACAAAGTCGAAAAAGTGGAGCTTGATAAATCTGCTAATAAGATCACCATCAAACCTGTCGATTTTGATAAGACGAATACATATTTTTACACCGGTATTCTCGCCATTCCGGACGAGGAACTGGCGGCGAAGCTGGCCGCGTCGGGAGTGGATTACCTCTCCCCCATCGCGCAGCAGGTCACGATACTGGATTACCTGCTTTATTACGGCCTTCCGATACTGCTCGTAGGAGGACTTATGTTCTTAACGATGCGCATTATTTCCAAGCGCATGGGCAGCGGCGGTGTCATGTCGTTCGGTAAGAATACGAGCAAAATATATGCCGAAAAATCCACCGGAAAGACGTTTGCGGACGTCGCGGGCCAGGAAGAGGCGAAGGAGTCTCTCGTCGAGATCGTGGATTTCCTGAATAATCCTCAGAAATATACGGAGATCGGTGCGAGGCTGCCCAAGGGCGCGCTGCTCGTTGGCCCTCCCGGAACAGGTAAAACGCTTATGGCGAAAGCTGTGGCGGGCGAAGCAGGCGTGCCGTTCTTCTCACTGTCCGGCTCCGAATTCGTAGAGATGTTCGTGGGCGTCGGTGCGTCGCGCGTGAGAGATCTGTTCAGACAGGCGGTGCAGAACGCTCCGTGTATCG
>JAGADO010000170.1 GCA_017613535.1 Clostridia bacterium
CTCACGAACTGATCGATTCCGCAGGCATTACCGACGGCATCAACAAAGCGCTTACGGGGAATGCGAAGATCGTGCTGAACGGCAGGGAATACGCAAAGGGCTTCTGTACGCATCCGGTCTCGGGTGACCAGCCGTCGGAGATAAGTGTGAACATCGGCGAATACAGCAAAGAATATCCGATCCTTCACATGATCACGGGCAAGGACGAGTCTACCGCCGGAGGCGGCGCGGGACATCCGGTCATATATGAAGTGCTGGCGGACGGTCAAAGCATTTACCTCAGCGAAGCTCTGGAGTACGGGGAAGAAGAGGAAGTGTATCTGACCGTTTACGGCGTAAAGGAACTGACGCTGCTGTGCTACGCCGCGGGCCCGTTTGCGTGGCTCACTACGGACTTTGCAGACGCATACCTTTGCGCGCTGGAGATCAGCGAAATCAGGTTTGCTTCCGAGCCTCTTAAAAAACATTATCTCACCGGCGAGGCGTTCTCTGCAAACGGAGGAGAGCTGGAGATCGTGTATGAAAACGGCTACTCCCAGCGTATCGACGTCACCGGAAGCATGGCATCCGGATTTGATCCCGAAAAGACCGGCACGCAGGAGATCACGATAAGTTACTGCGGCGCCGAACTGAAGTATACCGTAACCGTAGAGCAGGCTCCCGAGGCAACGGATGCGGCTATTCATACGGATGATCCTTCCGGCGTTCACCAGACAGACGGTCCCGCAAAGGACCAAAAAAAGAACGGATCCGGCAAGGGAATAATCATTGCCGTAATATGCGCCGCGGCATTGACAGCAGCGGTGGCAGCAGCCGTGCTCATTGTCAGGAAACGCAGGAAAAAATAAAGGCATCAGCACTGAAAGGATCATTAAAACCGGTATAACAAAATGAAACGAGGCATACGAACAATGAGTCTGTTTATGTTGTTAGGGCTGCTTACGGCATGTCTTCCCTCATGCAATAACGGAGGCAAATCATTTGAGTATACACTGACCGATCAGACGGGCAGCGGGGTATATCACAGCATGGCGCAAAAGCAGAAGACACTGGATAAATATAAAGCGATGCTGGCGGATCTTTCAACGCTCCCTGTATCGTTCATGTACGACGGGATAGAATACCGCGGCTTAGATACAGGGAAAAACGGGGCGTTTAAGGAAAAGTCGCGGCGCACGACTTCCGGGGGCAATAAAGTCACCACCGTTGTCGAACTGTCGTTCCGGGACAATATCGCTGTCACGCTTGAAACTGCAGTATATCCCGATCATTGTGCTTACGAATGGACATTGTATTTCGAAAACAGGGGCAGATCGGACACGAAAATGCTCGAAAATCTGTGCGCTGCGGATATCGTTTTCGAGGGGTCGCAGCCTGTGCTGAAAGGCATTTACGGAGACGGAGGGATCGACGGAGGCTGTCCGTACGCGCCGTACGAGATCGCGCTGACTGCCGGGAAAAAGGTCGCAATGACGCCGGAGACAGGCCGCTCTACATATAATTATTTTCCGTATTTCAATATGCAGTACGGCGATGGAGGCACGTTTGCGGCTATAGGATGGCCCATAATGTGGGAAGCGACGTTCGAACATATTGACGGCACCGGTGCGGCGGGTTCCGGGGGAGAGGAAGGCATACGCTACAGAGCGTATCAGAAATATTTCGCGGCTAAGATCGCTCCCGGTGAAAAAATACGCACACCTATGACCGTGCTGCTGGACTACGAAGGCAGGAACGGCGATATTGCCGCAAATCTGTGGCGCCATTGGTTCATTGACTGCAACATGCGAAAGCCCGGCGGAGAGCTTTTCGAAGCAAACATTTCCGGCTGTACTTCCGGAATGTACGGAGAGATGGTGGGGGCAAATGAAGCAAATCAGCTCGAAGCTATCCGTAAATACCTTGACAACGGCGTGCCTCTCACGTACTGGTGGATGGATGCGGGCTGGTATTTCGAATACGGCGACAAATCGCTTGACGTGTGGCTGCCCACCGGTACGTGGATGGTCGATACGAAGCGCTTCCCGACAAAATTCAGATCGATCAGCGACTTCTGCGCGGAGAATAATATGAAAACGCTGCTCTGGTTCGAGCCGGAAGTGGTGCGCCTTGAAAAGAAGCTCCGCGATACTGAAAACGGCATACCTGAAGAATATATGATGTGCGACGTGCTGGCCGATATGGGCAATCCCGATTTCATCGACTGGATGGTCGAGCGAGTTTCCGGTATCATCACGGAAGGCGGCATCTCGCTTTACAGGCAGGATTACGGCATAAATCCCGCTTACTACTTTCAGGCTGCCAACACCCCTGAACGCTCCGGTATCGTCGAGAATCTGTACGCTCAGGGATACTACGCTTACTGGGATAAACTTATCGAGCGCTTCCCGAATATGATGATAGATTCGTGCGCCGCGGGCGGAGGGCGCAACGACGTTGAGAGTATGCGCAGAGCTGTGCCGCTCCACAAGACTGACTACGACTATACGAACAACGAGGACAAGCAGAGCATGCATCAGGCGCTGTTTGCGTGGTTCCCTTATTTCGGGTCGAATCTCGTTGGCAATACAGTTGATCCGTACATTCTTCGTTCCAATTTCACGCCCTGGCTCAACGTGTGCCTCAACATTAATTCGCGCGTGCTTAAATGGAACGTGCTGAGTACATATACGCAGGAACTCACTCAGCTTCAGGATTGTTTCTACAGCGATTATTATGCTTTAACAGCATGGTCGAGAGGCGAGTCCGACTGGCGCGGATGGGAGTTTTATTCACCGGAGACTCACAAGGGCTTTTTCGAATTCTTCAGGCCGGAAAAGGCGGAGCAGCAGACGGTACGAGTCATGCTCAAGGGACTGGAGCCTGACGCTTCGTACGCGGTGCGCAATATGGATACAGGTGAAATAATTAAAGCCACAGGCAGGGAATTGACGGAGACGGGGTTCGAGCTGGAGCTAAGTCCGCGCAGTACCGCGCTGTTCACGATCTCGCCCGCCTGATTTTAAGATCATAAAAAGAAAAGGAAACAGGAAAATGGAAAAACAATTGACCGGCAGTAACGGTTTCCGGCGGGGAACCGGGATTAATATCATCAAACGCTTTATATGCCTTATCATTGCCGCCCTCGTCTTGTGCATGGCAGGATGCGCCGGAACGCAGACGGATCACGGAGGCACGGACGCGACTCCCGACGGGCCCGGCGGAACTCCGGGGTCTGACGAGCCTGAGATCTGGCAGGCGGACGAAAGCCGTCTTGAAGCGGCAAGGAACGCGGCCGGTAAAAATGAGCTTCTGATCGGCTGCTGGATACCTCCCAGACCGGCGCAGATGAAAACGCAGGAGGACGCGGATGCGCGAATGGCAGAACTGGCTGCTTCGGGCATAAACTGTGTTTCTACGCATAACAGCGACCTGAGCAGCCTGAAATTTATCGGACGCCTTTGTGAAGCCGCGGCAAAGTACGGCGTGAAAGTCATTATCGAGCTCAACCGCGACCTCAGCAGGAACGGGATCAGGAACAACGTTCGCATCGTCGAGAAGACGATGGATTATGAGGCTGTCATCGGGTATAACATGTTTGACGAGCCGGTCGCTTCTATGGCTTCCGACCTTGCGGCGGAGTATGCGGCAATACGCGAGGTCACGGGGGACAGCAAGATAATCATGATCAATCTGCTTCCGAATTACGGTTCGAAAGATACGATGGCGCCTCAGATCACGGAGGGGCTTACGTGGTACCAGACGTACCTGGACACGTTCGCAGGGGACACCACGGACGCGTTGTCGTTCGACTTCTACCCGTTTTCCGAAAAATCTTCGCGCGACGTGGGACGTATCAAGTCGATGATGCAGAACCTGTCGGATATTGCGATCATTGCCCGGAAATATGATCTTCCTGCGTGGGGCTTCGTGCAGAATTCGTCCTGGAACGGCATGCGGGCGCCGAATGCGGAGGAACTTGCGTTTCTTAGCCACCTTCACCTGATTTTCGGCCTCGAGAGCTACTCGTATTTTCTTTACGCCGAAACGTCGAACGGCGCGGAGGGCGATTTTTCCGCGATGCTGACGCACGATAACAAACTTACTGATATGTACTACCGCGTTCAGAATAACAATATTCGTATGAAAAACGCCGGCTACCGTTTCCTTTCGTATTCGCTGAAAGGCTTCCTTACTGACAAATTTGTAACCGATGCTTTTTCGGTCGGTGTGAACGACGCGCTTAAGCTGGAAGGGGACAATGACCTTGCGTCCTGGGAGGCGGAGCGTGATACGCTTTTAGGTGTGTTTGAGGGGCGCAGTGAGGCGGACAATTCAGCGCGCGGTTATGCGGTCGACAATGCGGATAAGGGCTATTATCTGCTGAATTTTGACAGCGCGAATGCAGAAACCGTCACGCTCAGATTTGAAAGCGCGACGCCTTACACGGTCTGGGGTCCGGACGGGATCGAGGCGATGGGCGTGGCGAAGGAGGTCACCGTCGAATTGGGTGCGTACGACGGCAAGTTCGTCGAGCTGAGGACGTTCGGAGACTGATCGGGGTTTTAATCCACTTGACTCCGGAAAAATACAAGTGTATAATCTCAAAACTGCCGGGATTGGGGCAATATTGCCCCGGTTTGGCAAAAAAACATTAATCTTTTTAATTAAAATATACAAAGGAGTGTGTATTCTGATGAGTATGTACAACAAAAAGAGCGTTGAAGACATCGACGTAGCAGGGAAGAAAGTTATTGTCCGCGTGGATTTCAACGTCCCTTTTGATGCCGAAGGAAATATCACTGACGATAAGAGAATCGTAGGCGCACTGCCCACGATCAAATATCTCGTTGACCATAACGCGAAGACCATTCTTGTCTCCCACCTTGGAAGACCGAAGGGCCAGTTTAACCCCAAGTATTCGATGAAGCCCGCATCCGCCCGCCTCGCCGAACTGCTCGGAAAGCCCGTCATCCAGGCTGCCGATGTCATCGGCCCCGATGCTGAAGCGAAAGCTGCCGCTCTTAAAGACGGCGAAGTTCTGATGCTCGAGAACGCCCGCTTCCATGAGGAAGAGGAGAAGAACGATCCCGAGTTCGCACGCAAGCTCGCTTCCTTCGCAGAGATCTACGTAAATGATGCTTTCGGCACTGCTCACAGAGCACACGCCACGACCGCCGGCCTTGCCGATTACCTTCCCGCCGTTTCCGGAATGCTCATCGAAAAAGAGATCAGCATTATGGGTAAAGCGCTTGAGAATCCCGACAGACCGTTCGTCACTATCCTCGGCGGAGCAAAAGTTGCCGATAAACTCAAGGTCATCGAGAACCTGCTTAATAAGGCCGATACGCTGATCATCGGCGGCGGTATGGCATTCACGTTCCTTGCCGCGAAGGGCCTGAAAGTAGGAAAGTCCCTTGTCGACGAGAGCAAGATCGATTACTGCAAAGATATGATGGCGAAAGCAGAGGAGAAGGGCGTTAAGATCCTTCTGCCCGAGGACTGCATCTGCACCGCAGGCTTCCCTGATCCCATCAATGCTCCCGTAGAGACCGTTACCGTCAGCGTCGACGCCATTCCCGACGATATGATGGGTCTCGATATCGGACCTGCTACCGATAAGATCTTCTCTGAAGCTGTAAAGAACGCCAAGACGGTCGTATGGAACGGACCTATGGGCGTTACCGAAAACCACGCGCTCGCAGGCGGCACCATCGCCGTTGCCGAAGCGCTCTCTCACACTGATGCTATCACCATAGTCGGCGGCGGAGACTCAGCCGCGGCTATCGAAAAACTGGGCTTTGCACATACTATCACTCACATTTCCACCGGCGGCGGAGCCTCCCTTGAATTCCTCGAAGGAAAGGTTCTCCCCGGAATTGCCTGCCTCGAAGACAAGGACTGATCCGAAACTGAAGCAGCACTTATTTCGCGGCTGACCGGCATCTTTTGCGGGTCCGGCGCGGGAAAGATATAAGGAAAGGATAGTATTTAAAATGAGCAAAAGAAAGTTGATCGTTGCGGGAAACTGGAAAATGAATAAAACTCCCGCTGAAGCATCCGCGTTCATCAAAGAACTTAAACCCCTGATCAAAGGCAGCAGAAGCGAGATCGTATGCGCTGTTCCTTTTGTAGACATCCAGACTTCGATCACCGCCGCCAGGGGCAGCAGAATAAAGATCGCGGCGCAGAATATGCACTTCGAGGAAAAGGGCGCTTACACCGGAGAGGTTTCCGGCCAGATGCTTAAAGATATGGGTGTTAAATACGTCATTATCGGACATTCCGAGCGCCGTGAATATTTTGCGGAGACTAATAAGACCGTGAATAAAAAAGTCCTTGCCGCTTTTAAATACGGCCTCAAACCGATCATCTGCGTAGGCGAATCTCTGGCACAGCGCGATGCGGGACTTACCGCGGAGCATGTTCGCTATCAGGTAAAAGCAGCGCTCCTGGGAGTTACTGCGGAGCAGGTTAAAAAAGCGGTCATCGCGTACGAGCCTATCTGGGCTATCGGAACAGGCAGGACCGCCACGGCAGAGCAGGCTGAAGAAGTTTGCCGCATCATCCGTCTTACGCTTAAGGAACTGTACAGCAAGCGCGTCGCTTGCATGGTACGCATTCAGTACGGCGGCAGCGTGAAGGCTGACAATGCTCACGAGCTGTTCTCGATGGAAGACATCGACGGCGGACTGGTTGGCGGTGCGAGCCTGAAGACTGCCGAGTTCGCGGCAATATCAGCCGGCTGATGGACCAATCTAATGATAGCACAGGTCAGCTCGATATCGGAAGATTATTATGAAATAAAGGACAGGCGGAAACGCACCGGAAGGATCGTTGCCGTCGTCCTTTTTGTATTGCTGCTGACCGTGTCGTTCATACTGTACCTCGAGATCAGCGGGAGCAAGGGCGGAGAATTTATTGACCGAATCACGGTGCGTTCGTACCTTAATCGGAACTATGGCTCTGAACTCAGCGGCGTCAAGATCAGGTTTATAGGATATAACAAGGTCCGGAGGCGCTACGAATACGAATGTACTTGCGATAAAGGCACGTTTACGATGAGTTCCAAGAATTTCCGTGTAAAATTCGACGGATATTACGCTGATTATCTGTGCGATAAAACTGCCGATCAGACCGTTTTGGAAGCGATCCGCGGTTATTTTGACGAAAAATGGCCCGAAGC
>JAGADO010000171.1 GCA_017613535.1 Clostridia bacterium
AACCCGAGCGACTCGCGTTTCGCGCCATATTCAGTATCCGCCGCACCGTTGCAGTATTCGATCAGGCAGCGCGCGTCCTCCCCGTCTGACTGCAGGTGGCTCACGGTATATTCAGGCTCCGCTCCAAGCTCGCGGCAGAGCAGTATAAACTCATTAAGCCCCACCTCAACGCAGTCCTGGTGGTACGAATCGCGGAGCATAAAGCCTTTGCTGCGGCCGTCAACGGGCTTCCGGAATTCGGGCGCTTTCAGGCTTTCTTTCCACTCGAAGTGGTCTGCGTAGCAGCCGCCGGGATAACGTATGGATGTCGGGGCAATTTCTCTTAGCGATTCGATCACATCGCGGCGCATTCCGTGGAAGTGATTGGCGGGCATGAGAGACAATTCATATACGGCTATCTCGCCTTCAGCGCTTACGGTAAACGTCCCGTTTTCCAGATCGGCACCGTCAAACACGAACGACAGCTCCTGATATTGAGCATCGCCGCAGCTAACCGCAAATCGCTTTTCGAAACCCGCAACGCCGAATGTTAGAGCAGCGCTTTCCGAAACAGCTTTTACCCACGCCTTAGCCTCGTATTGCCGGCCCTCCTGAAGCATGATCACGTCCGAACTCTGACGCATACTGCCGCCGTTCTTCAGGACAACGAAATTGCTGCCGCACAGGCTTTCCTGCGGGCGGTCCGTCACTCTCTGCGCGCCTGAGCACTCCCAGCCGTCCGGGCTCTCCGCGCCTATGAAAAGCTTTCGGTTATTCAGCATCTGCGCATAAATGCCGCGGAAAAAGCCCTTGCGCGTAACCTCCGTATTGACCCCGAACAGCCCCGATTCAAAAATGAATCCCCGGTCGCTCAGATCAGGCCGGATCCGGATGATATTCCGATCATTGTCCATATTGATCCTCCGATATCGTGAAATTAACTACACCGACACCTGCCTCAGCGCGGAAAACAGGCTCGCCGCCCGGAGCGTTGCTCGTCGTGGCAAAATATATCAGCGAAAACGATCCGTCTTCGTTCGAAGGAATAAGGCCGGTTCCGTTCTCGGTCACAAAGCCCAAAAAATACACGTTCTTGTTATTAGCCGCGTGCGGATCGTCCCTGTCGACCGATGCCAGTTTAAAATCTATGCTGCCGAAGAAAGACAGACCGTCATAGCTGAACTGGATCGTCGGAACGGTGTACGAACCTTTTTCGTCGTTAAGCACCAAAAACGTTATTCGCGCGAATATGCGCCTTCCGTCCTGCGTCGTAAAATAACCGATCTGGTTTCCTATCTCCGAAAAACCGCCGGTGGGTTCGCGGTCCGAATACAGGAACCGGTCGGGTTCCGACGAACGGATGCGTATATGGCCGCAGAACGCGTTGTTGATGTGATGGCCCGTATAGAGCCAGTACGGTTTACCGTCCGGGTCGTCCGCGACATATATGACTTCTTCGTGGTTGAAACCGACTTCCGGATCGTCGCAAATAATAGCAGGCTCATCAGTCTTGCGCGTCCAGTGTATGCCGTCGTCAGAGCGGGCGTAACCGATCTTATCGCCGTAACAGCCGTTCGGAGTGGTGTAAGTACATTGCCAGTACATATGATAAACGCCGTCAACGAACAGTACTTCCGGTTCAAGCGTATTTCCTGTCCACCAGCCCTCATCGCCGGTTTCGTAGCCGAGCAGGAACATAGGGGCGTCAATATACCTGTACCAGCGGATCCCATCGGGCGAGGTCGAAAGCATAATATGATCGCCGTCGCCGGTAGTATTGGCGTCCTGCCAGCGGCAGCCTGAATACAGAAGGTATTCGTCTCCCACTTTCATCCCGTACAGTGAATAATCGTAGGCAATGTCATCTTCGCTGAAGAACAGGGCGTTTACGTCTTCCCCTTTGCGTTTCACGAGGCCGGCAATGTCAGCAGCGCCGTTGCCGGAAATGTCCCCCGCCGCGATCGAGACAGGCTGCGTCCCGGACGCCAGTTCGTAAACGGAATATAAATTTTTGTTCCCGCTATTCGTGCCAAACGAGCCGTCGCCATGACCGAACAGCGTGCGGAATTTATATTTTTTGCCGGATTTTTCAACAAAGATAAGATCGGCACGTTTGTCACAATTCATATCGGCGCACAGAAAATCGACCGCGTTTCCGCCCGACGGGCCGACTTTTTTACGTGAAGCGAATTCGAATTTGACAGCGCCTGCTTCGGTCTGAACATTTCTGTACACCGCCACATCGTAACCGTCGGCAACGACGATCTCTGCCTTTCCGTCTCCGTCAACGTCACCTACTCTCACGCGCCCTTTCTGCTTTCCTTCCAGCCTGAACGCCGTGCCGGTAAACCCGTCCGCACTGCCCAGATACGCCGAAAAAACATTGCCGTCCATAAACAGGAGATCATTATATCCGTTGCCGTCGAGATCTCCCGCCCCGCGCAGTTCCGCACCGCTGCTCTGCGTAAGCTTGACCGAAACGGTATCGACCGCCATATATTCGTTGCTCCCGTATACCAGATAAATTTCAGTCTCGCGGAAAATTGTATCTCCGCCTTCGATCGCCCGGAGGATGATAAAAGTAAGCGTACCTTCGCTGAAATTAACGATATCCCCTATCCCGTCGCCGCTGAAATCAGCGATCGCATTCTGCCCGGTCAGCAGCGGCATTTCGCCTTCAAGTTCCTTTTCGGCAAAAAATCTCGCATACCGTATGTACGGGCGGTTTATAGCAGAACGCCAGCCGTAAAATTCGCTGTCGTAGGTAATATCAAATCCGTCTTCTCCGCCAATGTTCACTGTCGCTGCTTCGTGCGTTACAGGGTCGGTCTTTACGGGCAGCGGTGCGTATTCGATTTTTTCTGCAAAGGGCAATTCCGCGGGCCCGCCGTTGTCTTTCCACCTGCTGCCTCCTCCGCACGCGGCGGCGGTGATCAGCAGCGTGACGATCAGCACGGCGGAAAGCAATTTTGCTCTCTGCTTCCCATTGTTTCCATTTCGTAAGATCATGCCAGGCAAAGCTATATCAATCCTCTCGGGCCGTCGGATCCGGCCCTTTCTTTACTCTCATTCTCAGTGTCCCGATTATAACACACCGCCCGCATCCGCGCAACACGAACGGGGTTGCCAGCCGGCTCCGGCAGAGAGTATAATTGACCGCAGAAAGAGGTGAAAAGACGTGGATCATCCCGAAAAAAAGATTGCCCGAAGGTACGACACGCCCGGAAGGTGCGCTGAGTTTACGGATCTCGTTTATAAAGACTCAGGCGTGACATGGGCGGATCTGTCGAGGGCGGAAAATAAATTCAATCCCGGGCCTCCGGCGTATACCGCGTACATCGGAGAAATGCACGGGCACAGCACGCTGTCCGACGGAAACGTTGACATTGACACATATTTCAAGAATCTGCGCGGCCGCGGGCTTGATTTCGCGGTTCTTTCCGACCACGACCACGGAGGCGTTGGCCGTCCGGCGCTCTGGTCCGGCAGCCCTTCAAAGTGGGACCTGATCAATCAAAAAGCGGCCGAGTACACCGAACCGGGGCGGTTCACGGTCATTCCCGCTTACGAGCGCGATTCCTACCCGTATTACAACAATCTCGTCATATATTACGGCATTCTGGGAGGCGAAATGATACGTGGCGTGCGTGACGGCGAATTCACGGCTGAAGAGCTGCGCGCGGCACTTTCGCGCGACGACGTGATCATGGCACCGCACGATACATATATGTTTTCGGCAGGTGCGGATCTGAAACACATTCCGGCCGATCTGTTCACGCCTCTGATCGAACTGTACTCTGATTCAGACGCTACAGAATATATGGGCTGCCCGGCTTTTGACGCACCTTCGGCATGTGACGGAGGATTCTGGCAGGACGCGCTAAGGAGAGGGGCAAAGATGGGCTGCATCGGAGGTTCGGACAATCACTCCGGCCAGGGTGCGATGCTTGTCGACGCTCCCTACCCGCATAACTGCCAGGGCCTGACCGGTATATGGGCCGGGGGCAATACCCTTCCCGAACTTTTCTCCGCTCTCAAGGCACGCCGATGCTTCACGATCATGGGAGGCCACATCGTGATCGATTTCAGGATAAACGGCCATTATATGGGCGAAGAGTTTGCTGCCGCCCCGGGCGAAGACCTCGCCATTTGGTACTCCGTGGAAGCGGACTGCGCCATCAAAAAAGTCACTCTCGTGAAAAACCAGCGCGACTACATTATGCTAAGGGGTAAAAAGAGCCAGCTTATCTTCGATTACGAACGCGAGACTGAGGAAGACTGCTACTACATACGCGTGGAACTTACCGACGGCCGTTTCGGCTGGACAAGTCCAATCTGGGTGAGCGTGTCTTAAAAACAGCCGCGTGCCCGCTCGCACGCTGATACCGTGCTTAGCAGCGGATCAAAGCAAAAAGTTGACAGCAAAAGCAAAAAAACGTATACTTTTTTATAGAAATCTCACACTTTTGAATTCATGCAACGGAGGTTATTGAGAATGAAAAAAGTATTGTCGATACTGATCGCCATGGCGATCGCCGTATCAATATTCGGAATGTTCGGACTGGTTGCCGGCGCCGAAATAATGGATAAAGACGACATAATTGATGACGGAGACACGGTCGTTGTCCTCTGGGACCACACCGAAGTTGACGGCGCTGTACTGGGCACAGACGGTTTTCCGATAGATTACATGCTGGCTCATAACTTCTTCGTAGCCGGACCTTCGGAAGTTTTCGGCGTAGCAGGCTGGGTAGGCTGCACGCAGGACATTGTCGCGTTCGGATATTGCGTTGACGGCGGAGAGCCCGTTATGAGCGAAGATTACAAATTCCCCACTCAGCAGGATGTTATCAATGCCGCTATGACGTTCGGATGCGAATACGCATCACGTTTCAGGATACTTGTCGACGCGACCGCACTTGAGGGCACGCACAAATATTCTTTCCTTTGCCAGATCGGAGACGGCAGGATCTTTAAGCTGAGCATCAGCGACGGAACCGAGCTTGAGTTCATGTACAGCGCCGACGGAACGCCCCTCGACCCTACGCCTACTCCGGATCCCGGTGAATCAAGCGCTCCGATGATAATGTTCCGCCTCGATGAAGAAGGAAAATATGCAGAGGACGGCATTTTCGGCACTCAGCGCAATAACATCGAATCGATCGAATTTGACGCCGGGAAAAAGTGCTACGTTATTCATATGGAGAATGCTTCCGACCCGTCGGTCGTTATGCTGTTCACGATGCTCTCGCTTGACAACGATAATTATATCATTGACGCAGCCACGTACAAATACATGCAGCTCGGTATCAGGGTAAGCAATCCCGATGCCGATACAGGCGGACAGATCTATTTCCAGACGGATGAGTACGCAGGCTTTGACGAAGCTAAAGCTGTAGTTTTCAAGTTCCAGCCGAACGATGACGTTCAGTTTGTGAATATCAATATGGGCAGGAACAAAAAGTGGAACGGCATATTGCTTGACACGCGTCTCGACCCTCTCGGAATGTGCAACGGAATCTGCGACTTCGAAGTCTACTACATCGCGTTCTTCCCGAACGAGCAGGCGGCCAATGATTTCGGTCAGAGCTGGCTGGCACAGGGAGACGAGATCATCCCTACCCTGGCCCCAACTCCCGAGCCCACCGAAACACCGACAAATGCCCCGACTGCGGAAGTGACACCCGTCCCGACCGAGATCGCTACCGAAGAGGTAAAGCCCACAGAGCAGGCGACCGGTAAATCATCCGACGGCAAAAACGGCGTAAACCCCGGTGTTATTATCGGAATAATCGCCGGGGTCGTCGTCATCGCCATCGTCGTGGCCGCTATAGTGATTTCAAAGAAGAAGAAAAAGTGACTGGTAATCAGTTTCCGGCTTTTTCAACGGACACCCTGAACGTAACCTCAGCGGAAGGATCATCCGATTCGTAAATGAACGCATATCCGTACGATCCGTCCCTGTTATAGAAGATACCGTAACCGTCGTATTCTTTTACGGCGGTTTCGTGTTTCTCCCACGTTCCGTCGGGCTTCAGCACTTCGATCAGAGGCCTTCCGAATGTAGTGAATCCGTCAACTCTTACGGCGTTGCGGTTACGGCCTCCGGTCAATGTGAATTCAGCCGTCTCGTCTTTAGCATATACTCTCGCAAGATACGGTTCTTCCACGACCGATCCGGTCTTAACGGATTTAACGGTCAGCGGTTTCTGGACCGAATCTTCGTAAACCATCAGGATATTTGAATCGCTTGCAAGGTCGCGGTTCGCCCATGGCAGCATCAGGAATTCAAGGTGGATCGTGTCGCCCTTTTTGAAAGTGGTTTTACCGAGGTCAAGCGAGAGCGCTGAAAAGTTATTGCCGCCCTCGAAACTGTCGCGCAGGATGAAATTGCCCTTCCACTGAGTTCCACCGATGACAATATCCGCTCCCTTGATTATCACTGCGTAGTTCATCGGGTCATCTTCGGTTTCGATCGGTCCTGCCGGTACAGGCTTGTCGCTGTGGTAATACGCGTACCAGCCGTTGTCCTGATTCAGAGTGTACAGCTTCACACTCCTTGACTTGCTTATGTCGAGATCGGCATGTGCCCTCTGGCCGTTTACGTCTCTGTAACTGAGTTCGCAGAATTTCTGGCCGCGGCTGTCCTGCTCGAGCAGCGTAAGCTGGTTCTTTACATCATTTAAGGTGAGGTCTTTAAGGAACGTGAGATCTAGCGTGTAATACGTCCTGTTCTCGTCTGTCTGCGGGAATTCGGTGTGGCGAAGCGTGTATTTGAACGAGCCGCAGTCGGAAATGTACGAATACTCTACGTCAGCGTAGATGGGGCCCGAGCTGTTTATCTTCGCCCCGGTATACTCGCTCATGACAATATTCCCGCTGTTGTCGTAGTACGACGTCGCTTTCGGCGTGCCTACGGACGTATACTGAGGATCTGTGTTCCACATGATGCCGCTGTGGCCGCGGAAGTCAGGAAGCAGGAATCCGTCTTTGCCGAACACGCCGTAGAAACTGATGCAGTTCGATTCGCTGACACCTGTCGAAAGATGATAGTAACCGATATAGAACTGGATCGAGGAAAGCTGTTTCAGATGATATTTTCCCCAGTTCATATACAGGTGAAGATCGGTGAAAGTCGTCGTCGAACCGGCCTTCATTACGAGCGGGAATATCGAATCTCCGAACGAAACATCCTGCGGATCGTATATAGGCTCTTCTTTCTCGCAGTCGAAATTCTTGCACACCTGCATAGGCATCGGCA
Organism: Clostridia bacterium; assembly: GCA_017613535.1. Lineage (GTDB taxonomy): Bacteria > Bacillota > Clostridia > UBA1212 > UBA1255 > UBA1255. The sequence goes on from JAGADO010000171.1 coordinate 7,241, forward strand.
CCATTACGCCTTTATCGTCGAGGAGCGCAGCGCATTCGAGCGTGCCCGGAGTGGAACGCATGCAGAAGTAGATAGTTCTGTCGTTGTCGTCGCAGTTCGCCGAAATGGCGGAAGCGTAGTATTTGTTATTTCCGGGGCGCTGGAACGCAGCCGGGAAAGTCGTGCCGTTCATTGTCACGCGGTAGTAGCCCTTAAGCGGCTCATAACCGCGCATTTTAGAACCGGCGGAACCTTCATTGATCGTAAAGCTCGAAGCAGGAAGCGGATTTCTTTCGATCCGTGCGGCATTGTCGATCGCGTCAAAGCTTCCGGAAGCATCCGTAAACAGTCTGTGCCCGAAATAGCACGACGCTCCGCTCTTGAGATCAAGTTTTCCGCCCGCGATCTGGCGTACTGTGTACTTTCCGTTTTCAAGCGTAACTGTAGTCTTCGCAGTGGAAGAATCGCCCGGTATGATTATTCCGATCACTCCCGCGTCCTTCACTTTGAAAGCGGCATATTCGACAGTGCCGGGGTCGAAATTCAGGTCTTCGTGGATACCTTCGACATCCCTGATCCTTACCGCTTCGACGTTGGCCTCGTCCATCTCCCAGATCATTCCGAACTCGCTGACTGCCTCGTAACCGGGGCGCGCAAGAAGCCTGAAACTCTGGTGGACCTTATCCGGATAAACGTCAAGTGTTCTTTCGCTCTTGGCGTTGATCCCCTTCCCGAGCGTCACGGCGCGCAAGTCAGAAAATTCATACACTTCTCCGGCTTTTCTGCCGGAGTCAAAGCGTACCGCGGTCAGGTCGGCTGTCAATATTCTGGTTATATCTATCACATACGTGTGCGGTTTCCCGTCACCCGTAATGTTGAAATGGATGCACTGCTTTGCGTTGAAATCGCCGGTTTTTTTATCGGCAATAAACAGCTGCGACTGACCGCCGGCGCCGTCTGCTTTTATCGTGACAGCGATGTATTCCGCCTGATCTTTCGGGATCGGCGCGTCAAGCACTTTGTATACATACGGATCAAGGCCTCCATTGAGCGTCATTTTCGCCGATTTTCCGTCGGTAGACACGTAGCAGTCCGCTGACGATGCCCAGTCATTTTTGTAATTGCTGAGCTGGAAAGAATTGGCGAAATTATAGCTTCCGCCTTCCGCAGTACCGAATTCCTGGTCTCTCTGGAACACTTCCCAGTAGTAGTAACCGTGGCGGGTGGTATTTGACCTGCCGACCGAAGAAGAATAATTGTCCTGCCAGATCTTTCCGTCTGCGTCAACTACGTACATATTCATCGAATCGGTGAAGTACGTGCCCCCCGACCTGTTCGAGACGCTTTTGATCCCAAGCTTTCCGTCGGTATCGTTCGACTCGATTATGCGCACGTCCCGGTTAATGACCTCAAACGCGCCTCTGGTGCCGTCGTAATAACGAGCGGTGATACTGTTCGCCACACTGTTTGCGTAGAGCAGCGAATCTCCGAGATTTGTGTCCTCTGAAATGTCTCTCATAACTATCGGCTCCTGTGTCGGTATTTCGTTACTTATGGGTTCGTCATCCGTTGGTACGGGAGGATCATTTTTATTGCCTTTGCACCCGCCAAGAAGGATTATCAGCGTCAGACTGATCGAAAGCACTATTATGACCGGTTTGCGTTTAGAGGTTTTCATATTGTTCTCCTCCATCTGTTATAGATGGAGTTATTATATATCATTTACCCGGATGAAATCAAATAAAAACGCGGTGAATTACGGAGCTTTAAGTGCTCTTTTCCCTATTCCGTGAACAGAATAAGGAATAGAGCCCCCTTCCTGCATACATTGACTCGAGGCCGCGAATCCGATATAATATTGACAATCAAATTTTTCATCGCGAGACTTAAGGAGGTCATTTTATGCAATTTTGTGGTAAATGCGGCACGCAGATAGTCGAAGGAGCGCGTTTTTGTAAGAATTGCGGCAATCCCGTTCCGGCCGGATCGGCGGCGCAGACTGTAAGGCAGGCACCCGAGCAGGAGCCCGTAACCGTCGCGGCACCCGTTAATAATCAGCCGGATATGGCGGACACGTCAACTTTTTCCGTGGCATCCGGCCAGAATCTTCAGTACGTCGTTCTGCAGGTCACACTGAAAGAGAAATTTATCGGCACAGGATCCGGAAACCTTTCCGCACTCGAAGCGTGCATCAACGCTCAGGCCGCGAAAGGATACCGCCTGCATACGATAACCACCGCCACCGGCAACAGCACCGGTTTCCTTGGCGGCGACCGCATTCAGGCCACGATGGTATTCGAAAGAATAAATTGATTTCAGCTTTTAATCATTGTCTTCCTTGACGCAGCCATATACACGATCGTAAACACAACGGTACAAAGCGATATTGCCGCCTGGATCTGCTGGCTGTAGACAGTGATGCCGAAAACGTGATTGCCGCCCGCCTGGATCGCGGACAAAAGTTTGCCCGAAGCGAGCGTTGCCAGAAAGCCCATAACACCTGCGATGCTTCTCTTAATGACCGTCGCCTGCACGAAATACTTCTCCGGAACGTACGAATACGTGATGTTGATCATATTCTGGCTCGTTCCGGCGCTGCTAACGTTGTAGAGCACCACGAACAGAATGATCAGGAAGCGCGAGCCGGGAGCCGCGAACATACAGGCGGCGAAACTTGCGGCAAGTATCGTCATACCCAGCATTATTCCGTTGTAGTACGTATGTTTGTCGGAAAACTTCCCGAATGGCCTCGATACGGCAAATCTGCACGCTACCCCTATTATGTTTATTATCTGGATCTGCACGATAGTGTACGCAAGCTCCTCCTGCTTATACGTCCCCAGGAACCCGAACGTCGTGTAAACGGAGATATTATACAGACAGTTTATAACGATCGCGCGCACAAATTCGCGGTTTGAGAAGATATGTTTGAGAACGGGCAGAAGCGGTTCTTTCTCCCTGACATCAGGCGTTTGTTCGTTTTTCATCAGCATCAGGCAGATAAAATCGCAGAGCGAGAAGATCGCCATGCATATCGCAGTGAAGATGAAACCCCCGTAAATGTTCCCTTCGCTGTCGAATTTGTCAATGACCGCGCCTAAAATCAGCGATACGGCAATTCCCGACGCCAGTGACGTCATCTCCTTTGCCGACGAATATCTGGCGCGTCTGCCCGGGTCAACGAACGATGTCCCCCACTTGTAAATAACCGATGTTATGATATAGTTCCCGAGGTACGCCATCAGCATGCAGATGATGAATACCGGCCTTTTATATGCGTCTCCGAACGGCAGGAAAGGTATCAGGTACAGTGCCGTGAACAGCAGCTGACTGCATGTGTGGATAATGACAGCCGTTTTCTTGGTGTTCGTGATCTTTCCAACGATAAACAGCGAGAGCAGCTGGAACAGGAGCGCGAGCGATATAAAAGACGAGATGATCCCGCACAAGGCGTCCGATGCTCCGATCGATTTGAGCAGTTTCGCTAAAAACGCGTCCGTCACGGCGAGCGCGACAAAATATTCGAACGCACACTCTAAAATGTATGCGGTCCTCGTTCGCCCGTATCCGGATGATCTGTATATATCCGTTTCGTTAAGATCTGTTTCTTTTTTGTCTATTTCGCTGCCCATATCAGTCCCGGTTTTGCGCTGCAAATCTTCACAATGTCATTGCCGCCGGGTGCGGGCAATTATAGCCAAGCATTTGTGCGTTGTCAATCCGTTCGGACGGGCGGTATGATGACCACATCCGGAAAAAAGCATTGACTGGCGTATAATTTATAATATATAATTAAAATAACAAAAAGCGGCAATATATTACGGATTGCCGTTCGGATATTTAATTGTACCGCCGAATTAACGTTCGGCAGTGCGAAAATACTCGGGAGGATAGAAAAATGAAGAAAATTTTGGCTATTGCGATCGTTCTCGTAATGACGGTCGCACTATGTGCAGCGGTGTTTGCAGAATCTCACGCAGATCCCGCTGCAGAACTTGGCGGAACGCTGCTCGAACAGAATTTCGACGACGGAACGCTTGACGACACCAAGATCGTAGCCTGGTCCGGATACGTCATCCAGGACGGTAAGCTCCATCTTGGTTCCGGTGACTGGGTCGCTACGAGCCCCATCATCTCAACCAAGCAGGCGTACACAAACGCTGTCACCACTTTCAAACTGTTCGGTGATAAGCGCGACTGCTACTACGGATTTGCTGTACGTGCCACCACAAATCATAACCTGATGAACGGCGGCAGATTCGGCGTACCCAGTGAAGCCGAGAAATCCGTGGGCATTGCCGTTGATATTTTCGGTGCAGGAAACTCTACGCTTGGAAACAACATCGGAATCACCTTCTGTGACGGCGGCGAAAACGGAAGCGCTCCTGCGTTCACGGTTGCACGCCCCGAAGGATACGATCCCGGAACGGATGCCGAATTCAAGATCATCGACAGCGGCACAAAGATCACTATCTGCATCAACAATGCCGAACTCGTGACCATCGAATTGTCCGAACTGGCCGAAGGTAAGTACACCAAGGCAGCTGCGTACGATGCGGCAGGAAACGAGCTCTTCAGCGGAAGCGTATCCGTGCTTGAAGAAGGAACGATCGCCATTTATCAGAGAAACAACCACATCGTCATTGACGACCTCAAAGTTGTTTCCTTTAAGGGATACGAGCCCGTGATCGACAGCACCGACGTGTATACTGCTAAAGGCGGCGGAATTCTTTTTAACGGAAACGTATGGCTTTCCAACGACAGCACCGACGGCGCAAATAAGGGACGCACGTTCGGCGTTATGGTTAACCCCGATGCACCGATCCTTAAAGCAGGTTTTGATGCTTACTGGGCCAGCAACCCTGCATCCGACGGTCAGACAAACGCCAAAATCAAAGTTGACGTTTACAAATTCGACACTAACCAAAGGATCACCAAGCTTGAAGCTCCCGTCGCATCTGCCGAGGCTACTCTTGCCGGCGACTCCGGTATAGGAACAGTTACTGAGACCGAGGGCAAGAACTGCAAGATCGTTGTCAACGGCGGTGCAGGCGCGATCGTTACATTCAACGAGCCGCTTGAAGCCGGTCAGTATCTGATCGAATTCTCCGAAACGACCAATGATGCCGCGAACCATTACCTTGTTCTGCCTATGACTGAAGAGGCTCCCGGCACGAAGGCAACGTATTATCTGAACGATACCCTTCAGGATAACCTTACCGCGAGAGTTCACCTTGTTCTTAAAGGCGAGGGCGCGCTTCAGGATGTTATCGCAGATAAAGAGCCTTCAGTTAAGAAGAGCCTTGACGGTCTGGGCGTAAACGACAATACCTGGCCTCTTGACGATAACTATAACAACGCTAACACGATCACGATCGAGCAGGGCGATAAGATGACCCTTCTCGGCTGGATCGGAAAATACGGCACAAACGTTGATAAGATCTTCTGGCAGTACATCGAGGGCGAAGGCCATGCGTTCGATGAGGAAGGCGTTGAGATCGTAACGAAAGACTGCTCTAATTCTTACAGAGACAGAAAAGCTGACGCTTCCGCTATCGGCCTCCCCGAGAAATATCTCGAGACATCCGGTTTCGGATTTGACAATGCAATGATGGAACTCATCGGTGCTGACGAGCTGGCAGCCGGAACATACACTGTCAGGATTCGCGTGCTGTTCCAGGACGGCACCGAAAGCGCTGTAAAGAAAAAGTTCACACTTACAGTAACCGAGAAGGCTCATACACCCGTAACGCGCAGCTTCGACTCCGCTACGGATAATCAGTACTTCGACGCGATCTTCATCAACGACGAAGAAGGCCCCAGAGCTAACGGTAATGATGCTGTTGCAGCTCTCAAGGCGCTTATCGACGGTACTGCAGAAGAAATCAGCAAGATCGGCCTGTACGGCTGGTTCTCCTCCGATTCCGCTATCGTATCGTTCGGTTACATTCTCGACGATGCTGAACCCGTATTTGACGCAGCGTTCGAAGCTCCGATGAATGCAGGCGAAGAAGAAGCCATCGGCGGATCCCGGGCAGGCGGAAAGAGATATCGCATTAATATTGACGTTTCCGGACTGAAGGACGGCGAAACACACGTCATCAAAGCAGTTGCCAAACTCGAAAACGGCGACATCGTTATCTTTGACAGACCCAACAGAGAAGCCATCGTTAACTACAAAGCTCCTGTTGAAGCTGCTCCGGCTCCTGTCGAGATCATCTCCGCTACCGGCGGCGGTGTAGGAGGAATCTGGCTGCAGAAGGCTAATTCCGAAGACATCAAGATCATGTTCAAAACGAACCAGGCGTTCACTCAGTTCAACATTACGTGCTTCTGGGCAAGCAATCCACCTCAGTTCGGAGACTTGAAGGCTAACATCGAAGTTGCTCTCTACAAGTTCGATAAGAACCTTGCAAAGACTCTTGAGGGCACTCCCGTAGCGATCGCAAAGTACGTCGAGAACCTTGGCGACAATAACACCAGCGCTCCGTTCAGCGTTACCGGCACAGGCGCCACTCTCACGAACTATGATGCGAATAACTGGGGCTTCAGCCTTATTCTTGATCAGGCTGCGGAAGCGGGCCAGTACGTGGCAGTTATCACGAACGATGCAGGCGAAGGCAGCTATGTGGTGCTTCCGTCAACGACAAACGCATCAGAGATAACTTACGATTCGAGCTTCATTAAATACTTCTATAAGAGCGATACGGAGCCAGGTGCCGAGGCAGTCAGATTCACACTGACGCTCTCAGGCGAAGGCGACTTCGTAGCACTTGATCCCGAGGAAGCCGAAACCGAGCCCGTTACCGAGCCCGTTACCGAACCCGTTACCGAGCCCGAAACCGAGCCTCAGCCTCAGACCGGTGACGCACTTGTTATCATGTTTGCGGTCATCGCAGTTCTGGCAATGGGTGCAGCAGTTGTCTTTATGAAGAAGAGAGCTTTCTGATCCTGAAAGACTGACAAAACCAAATTGTTTAAAGCCGGGTCTTCGGGCCCGGCTTTTTAAGGGCCTTTTCGGGCTCTGCTTTTTTGAATTCTTGACAGTTCTTAAAGGAAAATGTTAAAATAAGTCCATAAAAAACAGAAAAGGAGATGGAATAGACAATGAAAAAACTGTTGTCAGTTCTTTTAATTATTGCATTGGCCCTCACGATGCTTTCCGTATCCGCAGAAGGTTCTGAAGTAGTTGCCGTTTTCCCGGAGGGATCCGGAGACGGAGGCCCGCAGCAGATCAATTCCGGATCGATCGCGGTTGTAATCACGGTTCCCGAAGGTTATTTTATGTATGAGATCATAGGACTGAACAGCCCCACATGGACGCAAAAAGAAGGCTGCGACGCTATGGTTGAAGTATATAGATGGAATGATGATTACGATGAAGCGATCAGCGGCGAAGTGATTGCGACCGGCGAAGTTTACGAGCACCAGGATAATATGGACGCCGTATTCACGCTTAATAATGACGTTCCCGCCGGAAAGTACCTTGCCGAATTCAGCGCCATCGGCTCAGGCTCATTCGGTTTCTGGTCATTCGGCGAAGCGGATGGAGACGCTACCGTTTTCCAGCGCGGGACCGAAGTAACATTCTATCCGAAGCTTGCCATCAGGATTGTGCCTGAGGGAGGCGAACGCGAACCGGTCGAGCCCGAAAGCATTGTCAGATCTTCCAAATACAAATACTCTTATACCGTTGACGCAGGAAACGCCGTGTCCTGGACCGGAGCAAGCATCGGTGACGTCGAAGTCAAATACTATCTGAAAGCCGACGACGACGGCCTGTATGTAGGAGTTGTTGCGAAAGGAGCGAACGAAGGCGATCTCATTCAGCTGAACTTCAACCCGGACAATAAACTGGCAGCTACGCCCGGCCTGTTCATCTCGTTCAAACTCGGCGACACGATCACCGTACTGCAGCACAACCACAAAACAGGCGTGCTGGACAATGACAGTGCGGGCGGTGCCGATATTTCCGACAAAGTCGAAACTCAGGTAGTTAAAATGTCTTACGGATACGAATTCACGGCTAAACTGCCAGTCGGGCTGTTCACGGTAACAGACGTTGAAGGCGCCGACAGTTTCGAATTCGGATCAGATCCTCTGTATTTTGGAATGTTTATGGTCGTAGGCGGACAAGGCTTTACAAACCAGTCCGCCGCTCCCGGCTCCGACTGGACCTGCAACGGACTCTGCCTCACCGAATACTCGATCATTAACCCCAAGAAAGACAAGAGCGTGTTCTACCTCTACGACGCTGACGGTTCACTCACAACAGGATGGTGGCTGCATCCCCTCACGGAAGGCGCGGCGATCTGGGTCGATTTCACGACCGACGTCTGGTTTAACGGAATCAATTTCTACGCTTACGGTTCCCCCCAGGAATACCCCCTGATCATCTCGATCGAGAATGAAAACGAAGACGAAGTCGCAAATGCCACCGTCACATGCAAGGACAATAAATCTTACACGGTCGATTTCGACAAGGCACTTGCTCCCGGCGGATACAGGATCAATTTCATTGCCGGAGACGTAGATGATCTCGAAGAAGACACCTGGTTCGTGCTAGGCTCCGCACCGGCCAGCGAAAAGATCGACACGGTCGAAGTTACCGGCGGCGGAACAAACGGAGATACGCAGGAAGCGCCGTTTATCAGCCTCAAAGTAACGGAAGCAGATCCGAACGCGACCGAAAAGCCCACCACCGTACCTGCGACAGAACCGCCTGCTACCGAGAAGCCTGCAGATCCCACCGCAGTACCGGCAACTGACAAACCTACCGATAAACCTGCCGATGAGACCCCTGCTCCCCCCGATTCTACGGAAGCTACAAAGGACAACACCAAGACCGGCTCCAAGAATGTAGGCCTCATCATAGGCATCATCGCAGCCGCCGCTGTCATCGTCGCAGCCGTTATCGCAATCATCGTTTCGGCGAAAAAGAAGAAAAAATAAAAAGATCAGGAAACGTTTTGTTTCCCTGACATGAATTAAAAAGAGCTGTCCGAACTCCGGCACTTAAGATGCGGCTTCGGACAGTTCTTTTTTGCGCATATGCGTCTGTCTGCAGGATCAGTACACTTCGAACGAGAATATATGGCACTTTTCGGCGCCCCACGTTTTTTCGGGAATGAGGCGAACGGCTGCCCAGGTGCCTGAAAGCGGAACGCGGTTAAGGCGCTGGTGATTCTCGTCCGTGGAGAAAAGCGTTTCCGTCGTGCCGTCTTCGCGCACGCCTATAATGCGGTATGAACGTGTCAGTGCGCAGGGCACGTAGAAGTCTGGCATATCGAACGGCTTATTACACATCATATTATGCGTGAACCGGCTTCCCGAGACTATCGGCATACTTTCCCTGTTAAGCTCGCTGTCCCACACGATGCGAGCGCCGTGCACCTCCGCAGACGCGCGAAAACGGCATTCTATCGCATTTTCGGGCAGGCAGGTGAATCCATTATCCTCTTCCCCTATCGGCCGATCCAGGCCGTTTCTGAGCGCTTCTACGCCGTCTCCTCCGGACATCTCCGCCTCTGCGGTCAAAGCAGGCACTTTCCGGCGGTTATACGGCAGATAACAATCGTCATCCATCAGACTCTGCTTGAGTTCGTCAATATATTTCAGGTATACGTCGCGCGGCCCGCAATCCTCACGCGCAGCGATCGCCGCAGCCGTTCCCGCCGCCTGCCCGAGCAGCGCACACGTACCCATGACGCGCGAAGAACTAAGCGCCCAGTGCGTCACGGAAATATTGCGCCCGGCACAAAACAGATTTGTCACGTTTTTCGAATAAAGGCATCGGTACGGAATACCGTAAGGCGAAGGCACATAGTACGCGACGTTGGGACGGTCCGTGTTCCGGAAGCCCCGCGGATCGTGATCGTCCATCGGCCAGCCGCCGTAAGCCACGACGTCGTCGAAATGCCCCGCTGCCTGCAGATCGTTCTGGTCAAGAATATAGTCGCCCACATATCTGCGGCTCTCGCGTTTTCCCGGGAGGATCCCGACCCAGTCCAGGCGCCAGTTTCGCGTTTTCTCACGCATCGAGGGATCATTTTTAACGAAATCCCACAGCCCGTACGCGATCTGAAGCAGCTCGTCGCGCGTCTTTTCGGTATCGCCTATGGAGTCGCCGTCGCCGCCCAGTTCGAGATACCAGAAATTCTCATAAAGAGATGACATATCCGGTATGCGGTGCGGCAGGTCCTCTCTCGTGAAATGCTTTGCCCACTTAGGAGGAATGAAATCACTCGTGTGCGGTTCCTCGCGAGCCTGGATCATACAGCTCATACCCATCGTTTTATTGTCGCCGGGGGCAATGTCCCTCCCGATGCTTTCTCCGTGCTCCGCTTCGGTCTCGCGGCCGTGGCGGAATTCGGCGCCGGTCAACGGTGCCAGTACGCTGTCGCCCGAGCAGTCTGCGAACAGCTTTGCCTCGACCTTATGAAACTGCTGCGTCGTTAACTGCCACCCGGTCACGGACACGATCCGCCCGCCATCCATCGAACAGTCATTGACCGAGCAGTTGAGCAAAAGCTCGATATTGTCCTCTCCCCTCGCCATCTCGTACATGATCCCGTCCCAGACGGAATAATTCTTATCGGGATTGCGGTACAGATTCTCAAGCGCAAGTTCCTCGATCAGCCCGGTCTCGCGCATATTGCTGCCGCCAGCGCCGCAGATCCACATACGGATCTCGCTCGAAGCGTTGCCGCCAAGCATCGGGCGGTCCTGGACAAGGACCACTTTCGCACCGTGACGTGCCGCGGAAACAGCAGCGCACAGCCCCGCCAGTCCTCCGCCGACAACGCACAGATCCGCCCGGTGTTCGATCGTTTTAAAACAGCTGTTCATAT
>JAGADO010000172.1 GCA_017613535.1 Clostridia bacterium
TCCAAAGCGGGCGAAAGCGTAGTGCTGCTCGCTTCGGGCAAGGGCGATAAGGTTTCGATCGTTGCCATGTGTACGCCCGGAGCCGTGAGCGCAGGTATCAACTGCGGCAAGCTCGTTAAGGCTTGTGCTCAGCTTTGCCAGGGCGGCGGAGGCGGCAGACCTGATATGGCTCAGGCCGGCGGCAAGGACGTTTCGAAGATCGATGAGATGCTTTCGAAAGTGCCTGAACTTGTTTGATTCAGTGATTTAAGCAGGAGGGAGTTTTATCATGGACAATTGTATTTTCTGCAAGATCATCAAGGGCGAGATCCCTTCCACCAAAGTGTATGAAGACGAATACTGCGTGGCGTTCCGCGACATTGCCCCGCAGATGCCCGTGCACATCATCGTGACCTCGAAGAAGCACGTGCCTTCCGTACTCGGATTTACCGAGAACGAGAAAGATATCCTCGGTGGCATCCAGCTCGCAATCGCGAAGATTGCCGTCCGGGAAGGTCTCGTGGAGAAAGGCTTCCGCGTGATCAACAACTGCGGCGCTGATGCTCATCAGTCCGTGCCTCACATCCATTACCATATCCTTGCCGGCGGCGATATGGGCGAGAGGATCGTATGAGTTCAGACTGGACGGAATTTACGTTTAAAGTAGCGCATAAGGACCTGGATACAGTTTCGTCCGTTGCCGAGATGTGCGTGAGCGGCGGTATCTACGTCGAAGATTATTCGGATTTCGAAGAGGTCGTTTCCGGATTCGCGCCTGACGAACTCGTTTCGGATGAACTGCTTGCGCTTGCGAAAGACAGGCAGAACGCGACGGTGCACGTCTATATTAGCCCGGAAGATGATCCGGCAGAAGCGCTCACGTTTATTACGGAGCGGCTGCGTGCTGCGGGTGTTAAATTCGAGACGGGCGAGAACACTGTCCGCGAAGAGGATTGGGCAAATAACTGGAAGCAGTATTTTAAGCCTCTGCCTGTCGGAAAGCGTCTGATCGTCGTTCCGACGTGGGACGACAGCGTGCCCGAAGAGTACGCAGAACGCACAAAGATCCTGATGGACCCCGGGATGGCGTTCGGCTCCGGCCAGCATGAGACGACGCGCCTCTGCCTCGAGATGATCGAGAAACATCTGAAGCCCGGATCTAAAGTGCTTGACGTCGGTACGGGCAGCGGGATCCTGGCGATCGGTGCGCTTCTGCTCGGAGCGGAATATGCGGCAGGGATCGATATTGACCCGCTCGCGGTTAAAGTTTCGACGGAGAATGCGGCGAGGTCCGGTCTCGGGGACAAGTTCAAGGCTTACTGCTGCGATCTTGCAGGAGATATTGACGGTCAATTTGAATTAATCGTGGCCAATATCGTTGCTGATATCGTACTGAAGCTGATCCCGGATACGGGCAGGCTGCTCGCGAAGGGCGGGAAGCTGATATTGTCCGGGATAATTACGGAGCGCAGAGGAGACGTCGAAAAAGGACTCGAAGCCGCCGGATATAGGGTCACGGACTCGAAAGAGCTCGGAGGCTGGGTAGCGCTGGCGGCAAATAAAATGGCAAATTGAAAATGGCTGCGAACCGGATGAAGACACGAATTTCGAGATACGAAATTCTTAGCATTGCTCACTGCTTCGCCGAAGTAAGAAAAGGTAACTAGCTAGCAATTTTCCATTTGCAATTTTCAATTTTCAATTTACAACTTGCAACTTGCAACTTGCCATTTGCAACTTGCAACTAGAAAAGGAAAACATTTGCAATTTGCCATTTGCAACTTGCAATTAAAAAAGGAGGAATCATTTTGAATTTTGAACTTCTTCATCCCGCGGATCAGCTGGTTATGCTGATGGAGCGTGTTTACAACTACGGAATGACAACGACGTCAGGCGGAAACCTGTCGATACTTGACGAGAACGGCGATATATGGATCACGCCCGGTTCGGTCGATAAAGGCTCGCTGACGCGTGCAGACATTATACAGGTAAAACCTGACGGAACGATCATTGGCCCCCACAAGCCTTCGAGCGAGTTTCCGGTCCATGAACGCATCTACAGAACGAGGCCGGATATCAAGGGCATTCTGCATGCGCATCCGCCAGCGCTCGTAGCGTTCTCTATTGTCCGCAAAATACCGGAAACCAATCTGATCCCTAACTTCTCGCAGGTGTGCGGCACCGTGTCAATGGCTCCGTACGACGTTCCGGGCAGCCAGGGCCTCAGCGTTAAAATCGCGAACGAATTCGAGAAGGGGCACAATTGCGTCGTGCTCGAGAATCACGGCGTGTTTGTCGGAGCCGCAGACATCTTCAAGGCATTCATGGCTTTCGAAACGCTCGATTACTGCGCAAGGCTGCAGATCGAAGCATCAAAGATAGGAGCGATACATCCGCTTTCAGAAAAGCACGTCATGATATCGCGTGAGAAGCAGAACGTCCGCATGGGCGAGTTCATCAACTCGAACATAAGCAGCGACGAGAAAGCCGCGAGACGCGATATGTGCAAGTTTATCAGACGTGCGTACGACCAGCAACTGTTCACGGCAGCGCAGGGCACGTTCTCGGTGAGGCTTCCGGACAATTCTTTCCTGATCACTCCTTATCAGAAGGACAGGAAGTATCTCGAGGAAGGCGATCTGGTGCGCATCCTGGGCAACTGGAAGGAGGAGGGCAAGAATCCTTCCCGCTCGGCAATTCTTCACCAGAAGATATATGAGAAGCATCCGGAGATAAATTCGGTCATCATCGCTCACGCGCCTAATATCATGGCGTTTGCGGTCACCGATGCTGAGTTCGATTCGCGCACGATCCCCGAGTCGTACATTATGCTCAGGGACGTAAAAAAAGTGCCTTTTGGAGCGAGTTTCATGCAGCCGGATATGGTTGCGGATATGTTTGACAATATGACGCCGATCATCCTTGTTGACAACGACTGCGTGATCGTTACCGGTTCGAGCCTGCTCAACGCGTTCGATAAACTCGAAGTGCTCGAATACAGCGCGAAAGCGGTAATTGCCACCAACTGCCTGGGCAGCGTCGTTGCCATTTCCGACAGCGAGGTCAAGGACCTCAGGAAGGCATTCCATTTCTGATTTTGTTCCGGCGGGGAGGTTATCCTGATGATTTACGCAATCGCTGCAGCAAACCTGAAAAACTATATTGACCTTTGCGGAAGAGCCGGAGACCTGACGCCTGAGAAGTCCGTTTTCCAGGTGTCGGTCGGAAAGAAGGATAAGGCCGGATGGCATTATATTGTCCAGGACGGTGTGTGCCAGTTCAAGCGCGGCCTTTATACCGGCGAGATCTTCATCGACTGGAACGATGAGTACAAGTACAAGGAGAAGTCGAAGAAGCAGATCAAGCAGGAGACTACGCCTGATTATGAGGTCTCGTTTAAGGATGAGGCTGAGTTCGATGCGTTTGCGGCCGCGGCGCGAGATTACGTCTGCGGAAAGTCTTCCAAACGTCCGAAGGTTCGCGGTTCAAAGCTTTCCGGTGCGCGCTGTGTCACTGGTGTTTTTGATGAGATCCTTACGGAGTGCATTGGGCTCCAGTCCGCTGATGCGGCTGATGTGAGCGATGCCGAAAAACTCGGTTATGCTGCGCGTATGGCCCTGTTCGCGATCGCGGAGGAGATCAACCTCATGCTGAAGGATGGCGATCCTGATGTTAAGGCTTTTGCGGAGGGGGAGAGGCGTTCGTTTTTTTTCGATACTGCGGGTGGCGGCAAGGGTACGTGGCTTACCGTTCACAGCGGTCTGGGCAAGGTGACTCCTAACCAGGGGACAAGGCTTCCCGCACTTTGCGGTCTCGAGTTTCCCGATGACCGCTCTGCCGTGCTTTTCGTGTACGGTTCGGCTGATCAGGCCTCTGCCGGTGAGGCGTTCGACAATGCTTATTCGTTCCGCGGTGCGTCAACGTACGGCTCTGGTATCGATACCGATGCCGTGCGCTCGCAATTCCGCCTCTGCTGCTTAAAAGCCGTTGCAAATTTAACGTAAAAATACTCTGTTTTCTTCCATATTTTCACTTGCAAAAACTATGCGGGATAATGTAAAATAAACCTGCATAGTTTTTTCGTAAAAACGTGTATAAACAAGAAGAATGGAAGGAGCAGAAAACATGCAAAGCAAGTTCTTAAAGAGAACGCTGTCTGTACTGCTGGCGGTAGCAATGGTCGTTGCCCTGGCGAGCGGCAGTATTCTCACCAGCTCAAAGGTCAATGCATCAGACGGTAAACGCAATGTCAGCTATACAAAAGTAGCTAACAACGGCAGCGGCCTTTACTTTGCGACGAAAGAAGCGGCTGAGAACTTCGAAAAAGCATACGTAAAAGACGGCATGGTTCGTGTATCGATCGTACTCGAAGACAAATCCGTCCTTGCGAAAGGCTTTTCAACGAAAAACATTGCCGCTAACACGGATGCAGTGAACTACAGCAAATCACTGCGCGTGAAACAAGACGCTATTGCCGAAAAGATCTCGAAAAATGTTCTTAACGGCGAGAAGCTCGATGTAGTATGGAATATAACGATGGCGGGGAACATCATTTCCGCAAATGTTCCGTATAACAAAATCGAGGCAATAAGGAAAATAATGGGCGTTAAAGACGTCGTTGTCGAGGCTCAGTACGAGCTCTACTCGGATGAGGCTAATATGGCTACAGCGTCTGTAATGACCGGAACTCCGGCAGTCTGGTCCGAAGGATACACCGGTGCAGGAAGCATCGTTGCCATCATCGATACCGGCCTTGACGTAGAGCACGAACTGTTCGACGAAGCGGCATTCGAATACGCGATCGACGAGACCGGTAAGGACGTCGTACTGCTTTCTGTCGAAGACATCGACAAAGTTCTTTCTCTGCTCCACATTACCGGAAACGGCAGGCTTGCAAATGCCACCGCCGAAGATTTCTTCATCTCCTCGAAACTGCCTTTCGCGGCGAACTACGTTGACAATGACTTCGACGTTTCCCATATGGAAGATCTCGAAGGTGAGCACGGTTCGCACGTTACAGGTATTGCCGCAGGTAACCGCTACGTTTCCGACGGAAACGGCGGATTCGTGAAAGCTGCGGACGCGGTCGGCGTTCAGGGACAGGCTCCCGATGCTCAGGTCCTCGTTATGAAAGTGTTCGGAAAGAACGGCGGAGCATACGATTCCGACTATGTTGTCGCTATCGAGGATGCTATCACGCTTGGCGCAGACGCGGTTAACCTTTCTCTCGGTTCGGCTGTAGCTGGCTTCGCAACGAGCGATGAATATCAGGATATTTTCGATTCGTTCACCGATACAGATACAGTGGTCGTTATTTCAAGCGGTAATAACTCCTACTGGGCCGAAAAGACCGTGTACGGACATCTGTACAATGACGACGTAAACTTCGCTACCAACGGCAGCCCCGGATCGTTCGCAAGTCCTTTGACCGTCGCATCTGTCGATAACGGCGGATACTGCTGGATCGAACTTGCAGGATACACCTTCCTGACCAATGAGTCCGTCGGTTACGGAAATGACCTTTTCTCTACGCTTGCTGGTACGCAGGAATACGTATTCCTTTATCCTGAAAGCGGAACATATGTCGATGAAGAATCCGGCAAAACCGTTACAGGGCTTGTTCACGGATACGGCTCTGAAGAAGAACTTGAATCGATCGCTGATATAGTTGAAGGAAAGATCGCTGTTATCACGCGCGGCAGAACGAGTTTCTATCAGAAGATCAACGCAGCAGCTGCTGCAGGTGCTATCGGTGTTATTATCGTTAACAACCAGCCCGGTACCCTCGGAATGAATCTTTCCGGAATTAATACGACTATCCCCGCAGTTTCCGTTACGCAGGATGTCGCAGAGTATTTATTCTATGCTGCTGACGGATACGATCTGGCTTCGGACGGTCTCATTTACCTGACCGGTACTCTCGAAGTCGGATTCACGATCGAAGACTTCATCACGAGTTCCTTCTCGTCCTGGGGCGTTCCCGGAGACCTTTCGCTTAAACCCGAGATCTCTGCTCCCGGCGGAAATATCTTGTCCGTAAACGGAGATCACGTTTTCAAAGTATACGATGAAGACGGATATTTTATAGGATACGATGTTCTTGAAGGACATAATAATTATGAGTTAATGTCCGGTACTTCGATGGCTGCTCCTCAGATCACTGGTCTCGTAGCCGTTATGAGCGAATTCATCCGTGAGACAGGACTCGATGAGAAGACCGGTATGAGCGCCAGAGCGCTGTCTAACAGCCTGCTCATGTCTACCGCAACTGCCGGAAAAGATCTGTATAATGAATATTATCCTGTGATGCAGCAGGGTGCAGGTCTGGCTAATATTGAAAAAGCAACGTCGGCTAAATCGTTCATCACGATCGATAAAGTCGCTGAAACGGCTCCGATTTCCGCCGCAGAGGCGATCGCAGACGGTAAGGTAAAGATCGAGCTTGGTGCTATCCAGTCCGATTCGTTCCAGGCTGAGTTCTCTATCCACAACTTCTCCGATGAAAATGTCGAATACTATCTGTTTGCCGACTTTTTCACGCAGGCGATCGACGAGTATTTCAGATATACCTCGATCGATTATGTGTTCCCGGGACTTGAATGGACTGTAAACGGCGAAGCGTACGAATCGATTGATCCGAACATGTACGACTTCAACGGAGACGGCGTAGTTAACTCTCTTGACGCGCAGCAGATCCTTGAATGCCTTGTCAACGTAAGCGCCGATCTTAACGGTCTTGACGAGTATGCTGATTTCGACGGCGACAAGGACATTGACTCTTACGACGCGCGCCTTGCTTACAGCGCTCTTTGCGGTACTACCGTAAGCGTAAAAGCAGGCGAGACCATGAAGGTCGTGCTGACCGTTTCCGGCCTTGAAGAGATCTACACTTATGATGAATACGGTCTCTCCGGAAACTACATTGAAGGTTATATCTTCGCTCGTGAAGGTGATTCCGAAGACGGCGCTCTCGGAGTACTTCACTCCATCCCCGTATTCGGCTTCTGGGGCGACTGGTCGGCATATTCGATGTTCGACAGAGCTAACTATGAGATCTCCGAACTTTATGACGAAGCTGAATATTATCCGTATATGTATTACGAGTACGCAAAGAATAACGGTCAGGGACTCAGCCCGTTTGATACTCAGGCGTTCCTGGTCAAATATCCGGGCGACAGTGAACTGTATTTCCTTGGCGGTAACCCGCTCATTCCTGATGAAGTTTATATGCCTGAACGCAACGCGATCAACTCTCAGACCTCGATCAAGAGTGTGCTGTTCTCGCTTATCCGCAACGCAGGAGCTACCCGTTTCTTTGTAAACAATAAGTACGGAAGAACCGTTGCCCAGATCGAACTTGGCGCGGGATATGCAGCTTATTACAATCCCAACAACGGTCACTGGGGCAATACATATTACAACGCCGCAGTGAATTACCTTGCCAAAGCGTTTAAGAATGATGACCTCTTCACGATCTATATGCAGGCGATCCCCGAGTATTATCTTGATGCGAAGGGCGAGGCTGACTGGAATGCTGTTGACCTCGATAAGACGTCGTATTCGATGTCTCTCGTTCTTGACGACGAGGTACCGTTCATTGTCGGTGCCGTTTACGACGAGCAGACTACTGACCTTGTCCTTTCGGCTCACGATAATCAGTATATCTCCGCCGTTGTCCTTTACACCGAAGACGGAATTCTGCTTGATTACTACGGTTCCGCTGCGGATATCCGCAAGGGCGAGCAGATCGATTACCTGTTCAACCTCGAAGAATTATTCGAAGGAGAAGAGATCGCGCCTCATCTGCTTATCGAAGTTTATGACTACGCTCTTAACCTCTCGACTTACAAGATCAACCTCAATACAGAGGAGCTTGAAGATCCCGAGCTGTCTGTTGTAGTAGATCCGAAGGTCGCAACGATCATTAACAACGGTTCTGTGCAGCTTTCCGCTTCCGTATATCCGTGGGGCTACGAGGATGAGACCGTATTCTGGGAGTCCAGCGATACGAGCGTTGTAGTTGTTGACGAGAACGGACTTGTTCAGAGCGTTTACGCAGGCGAAGAAGATTTCGCGACCGCAACGGTCACGGCACGCTCCGCTGTTGACGAGACGAAATTCGATACCACAGATATTATTGTCATCGTCGCTCATAAAGATCTCAACGGAGTTATCTGGGATGAAAAGGGAGATGTCTGGGTGAGCAGCTTCGACATCGCTACGATCCCTGAATACAAGGCATTAAGTGAGCAGAGCCTTAATTTGCCGATTGCCTCCCTGGCTTACGCATCGGACGGTACCCTCTATGCTGCCTCGTATGAGAATGAAACGTATACTTCCGATTTCTATATCGTTGATCCCGAATCGTGGACATTTACCAAGATCGGTACATCTGAGTACGGATACGGTGATATTTGCGCTGCTCCCGTTCTTGGAGATGACGTGATGTATGCGATCTACGGACCTTACATTTTCGCAGTTGATACGTCGACCGGAACATTCTTTGATTACTTCAATTTTGGAAGATATATCGCAGGCTCAGCCTTTGTCGGTCTTACGTACGATGAATGCTACTATGATGAGGAAGAGGACTGCTGGTACGATTATCTTTTAGCTGTTGACACAGAAGGTTATCTTTACAGCATCGGATTGTATTGGGAAGAAGGATATGGCCTTAACTGCGGTTACCTGACCGGATTTGGCCAGATAGGCGATCCCGTTGACATTGACTACTGGCAGTCGCTTTATTACGATGCGCTTGAAGACAATCTCTACTGGAGCCGCTTCAATATGGACGATGATGTCGTAGAAATGATCATGGTCCAGGGTGTTTGGACTGAGGATCCCGGCTTCTATTCCGTCGGCAAATTTGCTGATAAGGTATGGCCTGTCGGCGGTCTGATCGAACTTGAAGCTCCCGCGATTTCGTCTGATACGGGTGATTCTGCGCACCATACCGGTTCTGTAGAAATAATCAGAGAAGAAAAAACTGCAATTGAGCCGATCGTCAGAAAAGCCGCGGACAACGTCGAGGCTGCTCCTGTACGCAGGCCTGCTGACACGATCCAGAAGACTGTGACCGAAGTTACTGTCGAGATCCGCGCTGATGAGCTCAGCAAGAACGGACAGATCTTTGCCCGCGTTCCTGTGACCGCAACGCTCGTTTCCACTTCTTCTGATGCAATGTACACCGCCGAGTTCTACGGATACGACGGCGAGCCTGTGCCTCAGGAGATGATCGATGCAGGTGCGTTCTACATCTACAAGTTTGCTTTCGTTGATCCTGAAGGAATTCCTGCCGGCGAGCCTATCCTTACGATGAAGTTCGCAATGGGCAGCACCGGTACGCTGGTGATCTATACTGACGATATCAACGAAGACGATGAGCAGCTGACTTGTGAGACTGTCATCCTTGGAACCAGTTCCGCTACGCACAACATTCATACTTATGAAGCTGAGTGGGAGTGGAGACAGGTCGACAACGGTGATCTGACTGCTGTTGCTACTCTTAACTGCAGTCTTGGTGACGATGCTCCTGAGATCATTCTCAATGCTGAAGTTACCAAGGAGGCCGTCAACGGCGGGATCGCTTACACTGCTACAGTTGAACTGGATGGCAAGACGTTTACCGATACTTACGTGCTCGGCACTGCGCAGATCAATGGCAAGAGCGCTAATTTTGGTGAAGAACTTGGAGTTAACTTCCTTCTTGTTCTTTCTGACGCGCTTGCTCAAGATGAGAATGCATATGCTGTTGTGACATTCAATGGAGAAGATGAAGAATATATTCTTTCTGAATGTGTTTCCGGCGAACGCTTCAAAGTTACAAAGACCTTTGCTGTAAAAGAGTTTAGCGATGATATGACCATCCATGTATACAATGGAGACGGATTTACCGTTCCTCTTTGCGACAAGCAGGGTAACGACTTTACAGCTAACGGATATTCGTACAGTATGCTTGACTACATCAATCGTATAATTGAGACTTCAACTAACGAAAAGATGATTGCGCTCGCAAAAGGATTCTTCGATTACGGAAAGGCCGCAGCTGTTAAATTCAATTATAGCAACGGACAGCATCTTGAAGTTGGATACTATAATGATTTTGATGATGTTACTGCCGAAGATCTTGCTGACTTTGCCCCTGTCTACAACAGCAAATCTCTTGAAACTGTAGTTAAAGATACTGCTTCTGCAAACTATACTTCGAAACTTGTTCTCAATAAATTCTTCATCTTTGAAGAAGGAACAGATGTATCTGAATACAAGTTCTATGTAAATGACCATGAAGTTGATGCGGAAAAGGTCAATGATACAAAATATAAAGTATCATTCACCGGAATTGCTATTAAGAACTTCGATGAGGCCATCAAATTTACTGTGAGCGATGGACAGAATACATACGAAGTCGAGTACAGCGTACTTAGCTATGCATACAGAACTTTGTGCTCTGAAACTGCTACAGATCAGATGGTTGATCTCGCCAAAGCCATGTATTATGTATATGTGGCTGCTGATGAGTATTTCCCAAAATAAAAAAGTTTTTCACGCGGCGCATTTATAGCGACGCGTGAAAAAAAATAAGTTGACTTTCAAATACTGATGCTTTAAAATATAATTGCTTAATTTATGAAGCGTAGCTTTTTGAAGCTCAGTTTACGGAAAGGAGAAAA
>JAGADO010000173.1 GCA_017613535.1 Clostridia bacterium
GGCTGCGGCTGACAACTGCCTGCCGCAGCCCGCTGCCCCTCCGTACACACGCCTGTCCCCTGTCCCATTTGTGCTATTTTTCGGCCACATCGCCGGTCAGCTTCGTCGCCTCTTTATACTTGCGGAAAAACAGCATGTAGATCATGAGGCCGAGCAAAGCAACGGCGGCAATGAAACCGAAGATGTTGACGGCGCTGTTAAGCCGGCCCGCAAACAGATTGCCGAACTGGTTGACCATCAACGCAATCGCGTAGGCAAAACCGCACTGGTAGCCGATCGCGAACCATGTCCACCCCGCATTGTTCATCTCGCGCCTGATCGCACCGATCGCGGCAAAACAAGGCGCGCAAAGCAGGTTGAAAACGAGGAACGAAAAACCGGCGACCCTTGTAAACGCAGCCGAGATCGCCGCATACTTCGAAAGAGCACCGCCGCCGTAAATGATACCCATCGTACCGACGATATTCTCCTTCGCCACAAGCCCGGTAACCGACGAAACCGCCGCCTGCCAGTTGCCCCAGCCAAGCGGAACAAACAGCCACGCAAGAGGCTTGCCGATCGCGGCCAGAATAGAAAACTCTATCTCAGACTCATCCAGCATCCTGAACGATCCGTCGACCCAGCCGAAAAACGTCGTAAACCACACGACGATCGTAGAAATAAGGATGATCGTAAACGCCTTCTTGATGAAAGACCAGCCACGCTCCCACATCGAACGCAGAACGTTGCCCGCGGTCGGCCAGTGGTACGCCGGAAGCTCCATAACGAACGGCGCAGGCTCACCCGCAAAACGCTTCGTCTTCTTCAGCATGATACCGGAAACGATGATTGCCGCCATCCCGATAAAATACGCGGAAGTCGCGATCCACGGCGAACCGCCGAAAATTGCCCCCGCGATCATAGCGATAAAAGGCACCTTCGCACCGCACGGAATAAACGTCGTCGTCATAATCGTCATACGCCTGTCGCGCTCATTCTCGATCGTACGTGACGCCATAATGCCGGGCACGCCGCAGCCGACGCCAACGAGCATCGGAATGAACGACTTTCCGGACAATCCGAATTTTCTGAACACGCGGTCAAGCACGAACGCGATCCTCGCCATATAGCCGCACCCTTCAAGTATAGCGAGCAGCAGGAAAAGGACTAACATCTGAGGCACGAACCCGAGCACCGCGCCGACGCCGGCAATGATACCGTCAACGATCAATCCCTGCAGCCACGCGGGTGCGTTCGCAGCCTCCAGCCAGCCGGACACGACATCAGGGATACTGCGGACCCACGGGCCGAAATCCTCAGGCACGGGAGCATCGAAATTGCCGCGCTCCTCAAAATACGCGCGAGCCTCCGAAAACGTAACACCAAACGCATCATCACCTGCATTGTCCGGGATCTCCGAAAAATACACCGTTTTAGTCTCGGCCGCGAGCGTATCCTCGTCTTCGATCTCGACTTCCGCCGCATCCGAAGCCGCCACACCATTTATTGCTGCAAACGCCCCGGACTCGCTGAACTCCTCATCCCCGGGATCGATCTGCGCATCTTCTGGAAGGAACGCGTTCACAGCAGCAAGCGCATCTTTGTACTCCCCCGCTTTTTCATCGTACGCCTTCCTGCCGATTCCGAACAGGAAGAAACCGTCGCCGAACAAGCCGTCGTTGGCCCAGTCAGTCGCCCATTTTCCGGGCCCTGCCATCGCGATCAGGTACACCAGGAACATTATCACGGCGAAAATAGGAAGACCGAGCCAGCGGTTCGTAACGACCTTATCGATCTTGTCCGACCTTGACAGTTTCGACTTATCCTTTTTCTCGTAGCTCGATCTGATGACGTTGCCGATATATATGTAGCGCTCGTTCGTGATGATCGATTCGGCATCGTCGTCAAGCTCCAGCTCGGCCGCTTTTATATCTTCTTCTATGTGCGCAAGCTTGTCCTGGGCAATATTCAGTTTTTCGAGCACTTTTTCGTCGCGTTCGAATATTTTGATCGCGTACCACAGCTGCTGTTCTTCGGGCAGTTCGTGGACAACGGCTTCTTCTATGTGTGCCAGGGCGTGTTCGACCGGGCCGGAGAACGAGTGCTGAGGTATCGTTCTGGTCGATTTGGCCGCCTGAACTGCCGCGTCTGCCGCTTCCTGCACACCGTCGCCCTTCAGGGCGGAGATCTGCACGATCCGGCATCCCATCTGGCGCGAAAGCTCACCGACATCGATCTTGTCGCCGTTTTTCCTGACAACGTCCATCATATTGATCGCCATGACGACGGGGATCCCGAGTTCGGTAAGCTGCGTTGTCAGATAGAGGTTTCTTTCGAGGTTCGTGCCGTCGACAATATTCAGTATGGCGTCCGGCCTTTCTTCTACAAGATAGTTGCGGGCGACAACTTCTTCGAGCGTGTACGGCGACAGCGAGTATATGCCCGGGAGATCGGTTAGAGTTACGTTGTCGGCTCCGTCTTTCCTTTTTAGCTTTCCTTCTTTTTTCTCGACCGTGACTCCGGGCCAGTTGCCTACGAACTGGTTCGATCCGGTCAATGCGTTGAACAGTGTCGTTTTTCCGCTGTTCGGGTTGCCCGCCAGGGCAATGCGTATGTCCATGATCAAGTTCCTTTCTGCTTTGTTCTTATTATGCGGATATGTTTTGTTATACGGGTAATTTTACAGTTAGCGTATGCTAACTCGATGGCGCAAATTAATAATATGCCGTCATTCGACTTCGATCATTTCGGCATCGGCCTTGCGGATCGATAATTCGTAATTCCTTACATTGACCTCGATCGGGTCTCCGAGCGGGGCAACTTTTCTTACGTATACTTCTACGCCTCTCGTGATCCCCATGTCCATTATCCGTCTCCTGACGGCGCCCTCGCCGTGAAGCTTGACGACCTTTACAGTGTCGCCGATCTTTACGTCCCTCAGTGTCAACATTTAAACTTCCTCCTTTTCTTGTCACGGCCGTTCATATCATTATTTTTCCGGCCATTTCGTTGTTGATAGCGATCCTCGATTCCTTTACTTTTACGATCAGGTTTCCGTTCAGTTCGGTGATAACGGTGACGACCGATCCGACGCAGAATCCCAGATTTTCAAGGTGCTGCCTTACTTCCGGACTTCCGCAGACTCTGAGTACCGTGCTCTCCTCCCCCGGTTTTGCATAGATAAGCGGCATCAATTCCATCACATCCTTTTTCACGCTCCGGTTAGCCTCTGCTAACCGGCTGCGCATATTATAGTTACCCTGTGCTAACTTGTCAA
>JAGADO010000174.1 GCA_017613535.1 Clostridia bacterium
AAGGATCTTTAAAAAAGGCGAATTGAATTCCGCGAACGTAACGACACAGGTATATCCCGGTTTCCCCACCGATATGCAGCCTCAGATCGCGGTGCTGCTCACGCTTTCTTCCGGAACGAGCCAGGTCACCGAAAGCGTTACAGGGTTCAGGTTCCAGTACACAGAAGAGCTTCGCAGGATGGGCGCAGATATTATGGTCAACGGCAAGACTGCGACTGTTAAAGGCATCGAGGGTCTCAAAGGTGCTCAGCTGCGCTGCCCCGATCTGAGAGCAGGCGCGGCACTCGTTCTGGCCGGTCTCGCGGCGGACGGGCTTACCGAAGTGCAGAACATTTACTGCGTTGACCGCGGCTATGTACGGTTCGAAGAAAAGTTAAGAGGACTCGGAGCGCATATTGCCCGCATACGTGATTCGGAAAGCCAGATATAAATGTTAAAATTTTGCACATTATTCAGCGGAAGCAGCGGAAATTGCGCGTTTATCGGTACTGACAGGGCGAAGCTGCTTGTCGATGCAGGCGTTACCGCAAAATCGATAGAGCATGAGCTGGGGCTGATCGGAGAAGATCCCGGCGAAGTTGACGCTATCCTTATTACGCACGAGCATATAGACCATATCAGGGGCGCCGGAGTGCTGGCGCGCAGATACGGCATAAAGATAATTGCCAACGACCGCACATGGAGGGCAATGGATCAGGAGATCGGGAAGACGGAACCGGAGCAGCGTATCGTCATCGATGCGTCCTCCGGGTCTTTTTATGTTGGCGGCCTTGAGGTAAGTTCTTTCACCATCCCTCACGACGCAGCGGATCCGGTCGGATATACGGTCTCGGACAGGCGCCACAGAGTGACCGTCGCGACTGACACAGGTTTTCTCTCCCCCTCCCTTTTCGAGCATTTCAAGGGAAGCGATGCGGTGCTCATCGAAGCGAACCATGACCTGGATATGCTTGAAAACGGTCCGTATCCACGCTATCTTATCGCAAGGATACGCGGAAACCGAGGCCATCTCAGCAACGTATCGTGCGGTGAACTCGCTTCGAAACTTGCGCTCGGAGGTACGCGGGCGATCATCCTCGGCCACCTCAGCAAAGAGAACAATCTCCCCGAGGTCGCGTACGAAACGGTCAGGCGGACAATGGAAGAATCGGGCGTCGTGATCGTTGACCACACGGACGTGATCCCTCCGGACTTTTTTGCTCCCGGAAGCGTCACATCTGAACAGGCAGGCGGTCAATATCCTGCCGAGGCCGGTCTGGTCGTTGCCCCGCGCTACGGGCACAGCAAGGTGATCCTCATATGATCAGATTCAGTTTTATCTGCGTCGGAAAGTTAAAGGAAGACTATACAAAAAAAGCCATGGCGGATTACTGCACACGGCTTTCTAAATATGGCAAGGCGGAAACTGTCGAAGTCCCGGAATCGGATATCGCCGGAGAAGGCGCGGCGCTGATTAAAAAGATCCCCGAAAGGGCTTTCGTTATCGCGCTCGATCTGCACGGCAGGATGATCGATTCGGAAGCGTTTGCGTCAATGCTCAAGAAGCAGACTGTAGACGGTTTTTCGCATTTTGCGTTCGTTATCGGCGGAAGCGACGGTATCGCGAAGGAAGTCACGGATCGTGCGGACGTCCGCCTGTGCCTCTCCCCTATGACGTTCACGCATCAGATGACAAGGGTCATCGTGGCTGAACAGATCTACAGGGCAATGAAGATCAATTCTGGCGAAACTTACCACAAATAATGCATTCAAGGCCTTCGTTCAGAAGTTCGTACGCGGCTGTTCTCGCCTCGCTCTCTTTCGCGAAAATGCATACGAAAGACGAGCCGCTTCCGGACATCAGCACGTTGCGTACGCCGAGCTTCGACAAACGAGTTTTTAATTGACCGAGATCCCTTTTGATGAGAAATGCCGGTACCTTGAGCACATTTTTAAGCCCGGAAACGAACGCGTTGCCATCGCCCGAAATGAGCGCGTCTTTAAGCGCCGCGGTATCCGGCCTTGCATCGTCTCCGACCTCGATCTGATCGTATTTTCTGTACACTTCCCACGTATCCATCCCGAAACCGGGCGTGCATATCAGAAGTGCTATGCCTTCCGGCGCAGGCAGTTTTTCAACCTTTTCACCGGTGCCCGTTACGAGCGCCGTTCCGCCTGCGATCATGAAAGGCACGTCGGATCCGAGAGCAGCTCCTAGTTCCATCATCTCAGCCTCGTCAAGGCCGAGTTCAAAATGGATGTTGAACGCTTTTATTACAGCCGCGCAGTCCGCGGAACTGCCGCCGAGACCGCCTCCGACAGGAATGCGTTTTTTGATGCTTATGCGTATGTCTTCATGCGTTCCTAAAATGGGCGGGAACTTTTTGCACATAAGCTCGGCGGCCCTGTACGCAGTGTTCTTTTCGTCCGAAGGAAGCGACCTCAGATCGGTCGTAAGCGTAATGGGAAGTTTGCGCGGGATCACCACGTTTTTGGGAGGAGTTCCTCCTTTCAGCACGGATGTGACAACGACGGTGTCGCTCACCGGTATCGTCTGCATTATCGTTTCAAGTACGTGGTAGCGCCTGCTGTCAATGCCTTTGATGTCCAGCGAGAAGTTGATCTTCCCGTACGCTTCGATTTCTGTTCTTTTTAATGTTTTACCAGCCATACCGACCTCTTAAGTTCGTTTGTTTCAGTTATTTTATAGTTCCGTTTCAGCTCTCTTACAGCTCTTTGATTTCAAGCTCTTCGCACTTATCGAGCGCGTCCTTGTACGCCACGACGCACACCGCACCTTTTTCGCAGAACTGCTCCATTATCCTGCAGAAACGCTCAATATCGTCCCAGTTCGTGCCGAGTCCTTCTCTTCTGTGCCTGCGCATGATATCGGGCGTAAGACCGGCGAACCAGTTATTGTCCCCCGCCGCAGCCATTCTGCGAACCGAAAGCAGAGGCTCGTTCATGGAAGAAATGATGTATTTGTCGAGCGCTGCTCCCGATTCCTTAAGAGACCTCAGATAAGAGCAGATATTTTTATTGACCTCGATCGAAGCCGCGGGAGAAGGATCGCGGTACGAATACGTGAAGATATTTCCGTTAAGTCCCACCGAAATGCCTGCTCCGTACGCGCCTCCCTGCACTCTGACGGCGTTCCACAGATAATCGAGCGACACGATCTGCGACGCGACCAGGAAGCTTCCTTTAAACTCCTCTCCGATGTCGAAATAGTTGAACCCCTGTACCGCGTACCCAATCTGTGCCGGTATCGTGAGGCCAAGTTTCTCCGGGATGTCAGCTTTATAAAGTGCGTTTTCAGGTACCGCAGCACCGTTCTCTTCGGACGGGAATCTGCCGATTATCTCGCCCGCATCTGGCTCGTCCGTACCGGAAAGGCTTAATACGAGACGCTCTTTCGTAAACGATGCTTTCAGTTTAGAGAATACGGTTCTGAGTTCCCCGACGCGTTCGCCGAAATCTTCGGCAAGCTTATGCGAGTACATTATCATCGATCTGCCGCTTACGGCCTCCGCCACAGCTCCTGCGGAAGTGTAGCGTGAAAGAGAAGCCAGAATGCCGAGCGAATGGCCCGAATTCACGCCTATCTGCTTTACGCCCTCATCGTTCTGAAGGACAAGTTCTTTGATCCTGGCCGTGCCGTCAAATTTCGTCGTCGTCAATATCTCTGCCGCGAGTTCGGCTGCTTTTGCGAATTCGCTCTCGAGCGCGCTGAACGTGGCGACAAGCATCGGAGTCGTTCTTCTGTCTTCTCCGACAACTGTCTTCGCCTCAGTCCATACGTCGAATCTTCCCATCCTTTTCTTTATCTCGTTCTGGAGCGAAACGACGTCATGCTTTTCAGTCGGCAGCGACCCGAAATAAAGGCCTGCGCGCGAAACGACGGTGAGCTCATCAAGCGTAAAGTCAGAAAGGTTGAAATACATATTGACGTAATATATGCCGTTCGCCGGAACTTTGTGGTAAAGAAGCGTCACACCGTCGCGCCTGCTCACTTCCGTTGGTACGATGGAAGGCTCCGGATCAACGTCCGACAGTTCAAGCAGCGGGATCGTTGCTGTCGCTTCGGGGCTGTCGGGAGTCTGCTGCCATTCGGTCAGTTTTCTGTTGAGTTCGCCCAACGCTTCCCTGTCTTCGTCGTTCCATGCTTCGGAAACTTTAGCCAGGCGCTCTTTCTCCTCATTTCTGAGCCTCTCGCCTTCTTTATAATCCGGAAGAGCCAGCAGCGTCACCAGTCCGTCACCGTCGCTCAGAATTTCTTTCAGAAGCGCTTCAAAACCGCCGTTTTCGGCCATTTCACGGAGCGCGGCGAAATCTTCATCAAACTCTATATATTTTAGCGGGTCTCCGTCGTGGAGCCAGCCGGTAAGGCACATAAGCGCTCTGCGAAGTGCTCTGGGTTCCTCCTGTTCGCGTACGTTGAATTCATACCTCGAAACGGACGATAGAAGCACGTCGCGGTCAATGCCTTTTTCGGCTATTTCCGCCGCCGTGTCGCAGATGAGTTTTTTAAGTTCTTCGGCCTTTCCGTCGGCAATATTTCTGCACTGGACCGACGAATACGGCTGGAGAACGATGTTGTCCGTGTACATGTAAATGTCCTGCGCGAGGCCGGATTCGAGCACCTTGCTCTTAAGGGGAGCGAAGTTATTGCCCAGCAGCGCATCGGCAAGCACATTCGCAGCCATGCACTTGAGCTTATCCTTCCACGTACCGATGATGCGGCTGAGCGTGAGAATACCGCGGTTCTCGGAAGACTCGGACTCAGGAAGCTCGTATTTTATAGTACCAGAGCGCGTCTCCGAAGCGGAATAATCCGGATCTGCTATCTTTTCCGAACGGTCAAAGCGCGACAGATAGCTGTCGATCAACGAGAGCGTCTTTTCGAGCGGTATGTCGCCGTCAATAAATATGCGCGCGTTCGACGGATGGTAGAATTTTTTATACGTTTCAATGAATTTTACGTACGTCAGTTCGGGAATATGCTCCGGATCGCCGCCGGAATTCACGCCGTACGGGGAGCCCGGGAAAAGCAGGCTGCACGTCTTTTCGTATACGAGGTCGTCAACGTCCGAAAGCGCCCCTTTCATTTCGTTGAACACGACGCCCTTATACGACAGATTCCCTTCCTCGTCCTGCTCAATGTGGTGGCCCTCCTGATAGAAAATATTGGGGTTCGTCAGTATCGCGGGATCGAAAACGGCGTCGAGGTACACTTCTGTAAGATTAAGAAAGTCCTTCGAGTTGCGGCTCGATACGGGATAAACGGTCTTATCCTGATAGGTAATCGCGTTCAGGAAAGTATTCATGGAGCTCTTAAGCATATCCACGAAAGGCTCTTTGACCGGGAACTTTCCGGATCCGCAAAGCACCGAATGCTCGAGGATGTGGAACACGCCCGTATCGTCACCCGGAAGCGTCTTGAACGCGACGCAGAATAATTTGTTCTCCTCTCCGTTATCGCAGAAGACAAGTTCGGTCCCCGTCTTAACGTGTTCAAATTCTACAAAATTGCCTCCCGCGGCGCGGCTTTCGCGCACGCGCTTAACGGCGAAATTATCAATAACCTCTCCTGCTGTAAATTTTCTTCGTTCACTCATAATAATGCACTTAACCTTTCGCAATGTCGTTCGTGTTATTTTTAGCTTTTCTGCGCCTTATCGCCGCGACAGCTGCCACAGCAGCACCGGCGACGACCGCCGCGCCGGCGATCCACGGCAGAGCCTTCAAAAATGCCTTTCCCTGCCCTTCAGAGGCATTTCCTTCTCCGCCGCCCGGTATTGTTCTTCCTTCGTCAACAAAGCCATTCTGCTCATCCTGGGCCCTCTGAGCGCGATCTGCGACTTTAACAGTATCGTGGACCGTTATCCGGCTTCCGGAAAGCTCCGGATCAATGTATGTTTGATACGTGAAGTTCATTCTGCCAAGCGGCGCCGCATCGCCGTCCTCGTAAAACTGCTCCATGGTATTGACCGCGGATCTGCTGTCGCAGACTTTGAATTTCAAATCGATCATATCATAGAATTCTACGCCAAGCGCCTCAAGCGGCACAGCCACCATCATCTTTTTTCCGGAGACTTTGTACGTAAGATCCGCGACCTCCGTAAAACCGTACGCGCCGCCATTGCCGCTGTACTTCGCAAGCGTGGAGGTATAGTCGTTTTTAGTCGAATAATTAACGATGTATTCGTAGCCGTACCAGTTCTCTTCATTGTCGCCCGCATCAATAAATATCTGCATCCAGCTGTCGTTTCCGGAGCCGTGGACAATATTTTCTGCGCATTCGACCATAAAATACAGGTACGTCGAATCACCCGTGACTTTCACGCGGACAATATCGTTTCTCCCGGTGCTGTTTACGTAGATCTCTCCACCGTGCCCGAGCTCATTGCGCTCTTCAGCGTCACCTGACGGGTCGGAATAATAATGCGAAACCGCATCCCACTGCGCCATATTTCCCGTGACGTTTATCTGATGTCTGTCGTCGCGCAGGATCACCGGGGCGGAACCGCGTATCGCCGAAACGTTGGAAGCGAGCTGCATATAGTAATTATCGAAATAGCCTCCGCGGGACATCTCAATGTCGCGGCTGTACTCGTAGTCGAACGTGTCAACGAACCTTATCGGCCTTTCTTTTTTCGCCGGCTCCTGGCGCGATGCGATCCATTCGTTCCAGCCTGTCACGAGCACGTACGGAACGCCGGACGTGATTGCTCTGTTGAACTGAAGCTGGAGGTTCGTGCCGAGCTTGTACGAATCGGCAGTGTGATCATCGGTGTAGCCGTTGTACGACCTGCCGCGGTTTCCCGTATATCCGTAAAGAGTGGAAGAGGAAAACTCGCAGTTGCCGCTGTGCTGCGCGACAGAAACGCTGATTGCCTCCATATCATTCGCGCCGTAAAGGTCCTGAGGCCATTGCCAGTCGATCCACGGCCATGTATTCGTTTCTTTGTCCTCGTTAGGCCACTGAGGTTCGCGGATCGTGAAGAATCCGTCGATATTCGCGGTCGCGGGTGCGATTATGAGCGGCTTCCCGTCGAGCATCAGCCACGTATCCGGATAGAGTTCCGGTTCGTAAATATTTTTATACGCCTGTTTTACGCGCTCTTTCGCGTTAGTGTGAGTGTAGAATACGACTTTCGGAGCCGCGAAACCCTGTTCATTGAGTTCGTGACAGACCTTCATGACCTTTATGGCGTTGCTCTCGTACAAATACAGGTTCGTAACGTCGAAATACAGGAAATCGATCCCGGCGTTCGAAAGGAGCTCCATATGTTTGCGGATCACCCACTCGTCTTTGGAGCGGTAATACCCGTAGAGCGGTTCTGCGAAGAAGAACGTTTTATACGTCTGCGCCCAGAGTTCAGGCATGTCTTTCGCGGCCGTGCCGTACTGCCCGATTATCGCGCTGATGTTTCTCGGAGTGTCGTTCGCATCGTTTTCGGTGCCTAGCCAGATAAAGTAGAAAATACCCACGTACCTTCTGCCGTTCTCTCCGAACACGCCTATCGTTCTCGTCTCATTGTCGATCTCTGCAGGTTCTCCTTCAACGTCTCTGGCCACATAGTCGGGGTCAATGACAGTGAACTGATCCGGCTGGCTTCGCCCGGCGTCGTCAATACCGGCGAGCGGTCCGTTCAGTATAAATGCGTTGTCCGGGAGTTCGTACGAGTATTCTTTTTCACCGGCAGTGTACGATATCTTTACATATCCCTCGCCCGCGCCGGCGCGGTCGATCTTCAGCGTGCCGCCGGCATTGTCGCTTTTAAGCGTAACGTCGTTATATGCAGGCGGAACGGCCCATTTCTCTTCGCTTCCCTGCTCATGGCTGCTATGTTCTTTTTCTTCATTTTCGGCTTTGTATTTATCGTAATCGAACTGATTTGCGGCTTCCTCAGTCGGGAAGAACGCGATGAATGCAGTCTCGAGCATTTCTCCCGCTTCGACCTTTATAGTGCCTCCGCCTGACGCCATCGGGTCGTATCTGACGTCCATTATTGTATCTTCTGTTTTCCCAAGCGCTCTGGCGCGCACGACGAGTGTCACCCATTCGTCCGAAACATTTTCAAGGGCCCACATGACTTTGTTGCGCTCGCTCATACCGCTGCCCTGCGTCGTGAAATACAGTTCGCCGTACCTTTGCTTGTGGTTCAGCTTGCCGCGATACTTTATTACGATCCAGCCCATTTCGCTGCCAGATACCAAAGGCGTACCGATCGAAACGTTAGGGTCATCATCCGAAGCGGTGCACAAAAGACCGTCATCGGTGATCTCGCTCATGCATTGGCCGGAGTAGCCGATATCGTACGTGCTGTCATCGGTAAAGTCGAAAATATACGAAGGAACGACCGTTTCGGCCTCGCCGGAATTGCCGCCGTCATCCGTTGCAAAAACGTGCGCGCCGAACCCTGCCGCCCCCGAAACAAGCGCAGGAAGCAGGATCAGAACGAAAAGGATCCTGACAAGCTTTATCCGCTTCATTTACCGTTTCCTCCGTTCGCGGCTTCGTTTTCCCCTATCACCTTCGCGATAATTGACGCGGCAATTTCCGTGCCTTTCGCGCTCGGGTGCGAGCCGTCCGGGTCAAACAGGCTGTCGGGCGCAGGATGGGTGTAGAACGCCTTTCCCACGTCAGCGATCAAAGCGGAATTGTCCTTCGCGGCCTTGTGGTAGGCAACGTTTATCGCCCTGAACATTTCGTCGTGGTCGAGCCCCATCTGAGTTATAAATTTTCCGCCCCGCTGGTACGCCCATGTAGCATAGAACACAGGCACGGCACCGATCGACTTTGCCATATCGCAGAGCGTTTTTGCGGAATCAAAGAATTTATCCGGAAATTCAAACGTGCCCCTGCTGTGCTCCTGAAGTACTATATAATCCCATTTTACGGAGGGAAAGATAGTTTCAAACTTTTTGCAGAGATCATCCCCCGGATCGAGCTGCTGCCAGAGGCATGCGCCGCCCCTGAGATTGCTCTCGACGTGAGCTCCGGTCAGCCCGGCAAGTCTCGCCGGCAGATCGTGGAAAAACGTGTAGCTGTTTCCGAGCATCAAAATATTCATTTTTTATTCCCTCCTGTAATTTACGCGATCATGCGGTTTAAAGATCCGCAGCATGAAACCGTACTTCCGCCGCGGGAAAGTTTTTTCAGCGCCGTGCCAAACTCCGAAAGAAATGCCACTCCTCCATCCGCAACATTGAACATACGCTTTTACAGATATCAAAGAGAAATAACGCAAAACTCCGACATCGGTCAGAAACCCCTGATCAGTAAGATAAAAATGAGTCTCCGCAGGCACCGACGGATCGCCGCCCGGTCGCCCGGGCGGCAATAAACATTGCCGTTTTACAGGTAGATCTCGAACGATACGGTCGTGTTGAACAGGTCGAGTGCCGTCTGCAGGGCGGCAAGCTCTTCGGAGGCTTTTTCGAAGTCTTTCTGTGCCTGCTTCGGATCGTAGTTCGTGAGGCAGTAGTCAATAATGTTTCCGCTTCGCATCGTCTCTCTCGTCTTGGGAAGTCTTCTTCTCATAGTATCGAGTCTGTTTCTGCGGCGCGTAAGCTGCGGCATGATAACGAGGGCCTGATCGACCGTTATATCGTATCCGGGGAGCTTGTTAGATGCGTTGAACACGTTAAGAGCATGCTTGATCTTCACGATCTTTTCTTCGATCGCGCGAAGCTCCTCCTGCGTGCGTTCGTAATCGTATTCCGGCCTGAGGCTTTCGACATCTTCTCCGGCGGCAACGATGAACGTTCCCGCTGTCGATTCGGTCATTTCGAGCGTATCGTGCTCTTCGTTTAATTTGCGCAGAAGCTTGGCCGCTTCCGACGACGTATATTTCATAAAAATACCTCCCTGACGCTGCTGTACTATACAGCCGGATTATACAATCCCCGCAACGCACTTGTCAATTAAATCGCGGTACATAGCTTTAGCTGTGTACCCGATCCCTTTTTTCCATCGCGGTACATAGCTTCAGCTGTGTACCCGATCCCTTTTTTCCATCGCGGCACACAGCTTCCTTAAGGAACCTGCTGTCTTCTTCTCCCCTAATTCCTCTCCTCACCGGCCTCGATAAGATAAGCTTCCGCTTCGCTCTTGTCATTGCCACGTACAAAAGTCTGCGTTCCTCCTCGACCGCGTCTCCCACCGCCTCGCTGCCCGGAAGTTCCCCCTCGAGCACGTCGATAACGATCACGCGATCGTACTCCAGCCCCTTGGCAGAATGGATCGTTGACAGCATAACGTGCGGCCCTGCGCCTTCGCCGCATTGACCATTTAAAAACGCACCGTCGAACCGCTCGATCTTATCAAGCATTCCGACTGCTTCGAGGTACGAACCCGAACGCTCAGTGATCAGTTTCAAAAAATCGAGTGTGACCGACACCGTTTTGCGGTCGTGGCCCTCCAACCGGCAGAGTTCCTCCATCTTTCCCGCAAAACCGTCGCGTATGAGCGCCCTGTACGTCGCGGATGGTCCGGGGACAATAAATTTCGCGTTCCGTTCCGCTTCGAGCAGTTTTTCAAAGCATTCCCTGACGGCCGGCTGCTCCCAGGCGCGCGGACAATTACCCGCTATCCCGTATTTCACGCCGCTCAGCATCAGCGCCGCTCTCACCGGCAGCGACGAAATACCGTTCCTGTAGAGCACCGCGATCGTTTCGCCGCTCCTGACCGCATCTCTCGCCTCCTCCGCGCAGAAAATCCCCTGCGCCGCCGCACTTCTGTGCGTCTCGAAAAACACGCTCTCTCCCGAACTCTCACGCGTAGTAAAAAGATCCTTTCGAAAACGTTTGACGTTGACGCTCACCAGCGCGGAAGAAGCCTCAACGATCCCCGGCTCCGATCTGAAATTACGCGTAAGCTCATACCTTGCCGCATCCGGAAACTCCTCGGCAAAATCGAACAGGCACTGAGGCTCGGCGCTGCGGAACCCGTAAATACTCTGGTCATCGTCGGCAACGATAAAAATATTGTCGTTCCCGGACACCGCCCTGATCACGTCGTACTGAGCCCGCGAAAGATCCTGCGCCTCATCGACCTGTATGAAATCGAACGCACACTGCATACGCTCCCTTATATCCGCATTTTCCCTCAGGATCTTCAGACTCAGAAATATCATATCGTCGAAATCAAGATACCCGTTTTCGGCTTTAACGCGCACATACTCACGCTCGATATCACGGAACCTGCGGATCTGATTTGCCCCAGACGGAGCTTTGGGAGCATTGCCATCGGAACAATCCGCTTTTCCTGCTTCCTTTTCGCGCCTGAAATACCCCTTCAGACGCTCGAGCATCGCATCGTCCGGAACGCTGCCGTTGAACTTTTTATATATCCGGCTGAGGATCGCGTTGCGCGGAGAATCCTCTCCCTCGATACGCGTATACCTTTTCCCGCTGATCCGCTCGAACTCCTTAACTATCCCGTTGCAGAAAGAATGAACGGTACAGAATACAGGCGTCTTATCTTCAGCCGTATCATTTCCGTACGCACCGCCGCCCCGGGAGGCCATTTTAACATACCTCTCCCGCATCTCATCGGCAGCCGCATTCGTAAATGTGACGCATAAAAGGCGCGAGGGCGAGCTCAGCTTTTTTGAAAGCCGCACCGCTCTTCTCGTAATAACCGTTGTTTTTCCGCTCCCCGGTCCGGCAAGGACAAGGGCCGGTCCTTCATCGTGGAGTACCGCCTCCATCTGGGCGCGATCAAGATCAAAAGTCACAGCATGACCTCCCGAAACGCACCGGACAATGCGGAACTGGCCGCTTTGATCCGCCGCGCTCAGTATTCCTTCCTGCGTATGCCGGTCAATTTGTTAATGAGTTTGGCACACGGCTTTTCGATAAGATAGGTTGCTGCGATTGCCGCTGCGAACGCGGCGAGAACTGCTATGAGAGTATATTTATACATCCAGGGCCTGTTTCCGGCAATATTCGGAAGCGTATCGCCCTCCCAGTACGGGATCTTATTGACCTTGAGCTGGACGGCGATCACCTGGTGCCATATGTACAGGTTATACGATATTCCGGCGAGAAAATGCATGAACTTGTTATCAAATATCTTCCGGAACCATTTGACGGAGAATATCACTCCGATGCAGATGATCAGATAGAACAGAGCGAGCAGGAAACGGAGCTGAAGCTGCCAGCGGAGGTTGTTCATTGACCCAGGCCCCTTTTTCAGTATGAACCTGACCGCGAGGAACGCCGCGATCGAAATTCCCATGAAAAAGATTCCCTGGAACCGCCCTCTTTTAACGTGCTGCGCTAAAGACACGAATATGAGCGCTCCTAGCATACCGGTAGCGAAAACGCATAAAAGCGCAGGCATCTGGTTGAGGTGCCACCTGAATTCACCGTCGTCCATCGGCATAACTTTAGCCTGCACGTAGTAGTACGAAATACCGACCGTGACGAAGTACGTGAGCATAGGCTTTTTTCTGAAGCACCACGCCAGGAACGGGAAGATCAGATAGAACTGCATCTCGACAGCGACGGTCCACAATGCCCCGTTGAACGGCGTGGATATGTACGTGTCAGCGCTGAACGTCTGCGTAAAAGTGAGGTTCGCGAACAATTGCTTCATCAGCTGCTCGTCGCGGAAGAAATCGCCGGCGGAGGCGTAATGTTTCGAGGGCAATATCAGCACGAACAGATAAATCAGCGTGCAAAAATAGTACGACGGTACGATGCGCGCGATTCTCTTTATGTAGAAATTCCTGACTTCGTATCTGTCGGGAAGGCCCGGCCTGCGCTCACCTTCGACCATGTATCTGGCGTAAGGCAGGAAGAGGCAGAAGCCCGTCAGGAGTATCATCATATCTACGAAAAACGATCCGTAGCGCTGTATCCAGTCGAGAGAGATAGAAGAAATGCCGAATTTGGCAAGTTTAGGCGTGCTGAAACTGATCGTGAGCCATGACTGCTGCCAGAGGTGGAAATGAGCGACGGTAAGGATTGCCAGCGCCCTGATCCCGTCGAGCGCACCGACATACCCGGTGGGAACGACTTCCCCCGGTCTGTCGCAAAATACGCTTTTCAGTTTTGACGCAAATCCGTTCACTTTCAATTCCAATCCTTCCGGTACCGTTAAGTAAAAGTCTGGTATCTGTATCTGTTACATTTTTTCGACAACGTCTACGCCTATGAGCCAAAGCGCCGTTTTTATGCATTCTGCAGTGCAGGCGGTCAATCTTAAGCGCGCCTTCCGCAATTCGTCTTCCGCCTTCATAATGGCGCAGGTGTTGTAGAATTTATTGAACTGCTGGGCGAGGTCCGTGACGTAGCGCGTGACGATGCTTGGCTCAAAACGTTCGGCCGCATCGCGCACAGCGTCGCGGAATCCTGCCAGCATCCTAACGAGTGTGTACTCTTCGTCAGACGTAAGCAGTCCGGCGTCTCCGGAAGCGTGATCGATCCCGGCTTCTTCGGCTTTTGAAAGCACGCTGCGTCCCCTTGCGTACGCGTACTGCACGTACGGTCCTGATTCGCCTTCGAAATCGAGTATGTCTTTCCATGTAAAGATTATATCGCGCTCGCGGCTGTTTTTAAGGAACGTATACAGCACGGCGCCGATACCGACCTTCTCGGCAACGGCATCGGTATTGTCAAGGTCTTTACTGGTCGGGCTCTGGGTAATGATATCTTTCGTCTTAGCGATCGCTTCGGTGAGCACGTCCTCCAGAAGCACGACGTCGCCGTGACGCGTTGACATCG
Organism: Clostridia bacterium; assembly: GCA_017613535.1. Taxonomy (GTDB): domain Bacteria; phylum Bacillota; class Clostridia; order UBA1212; family UBA1255; genus UBA1255. Next base: position 13,720 of record JAGADO010000174.1, read on the forward strand.
CCTTGTCCGGGAAGCGCACGTATCCGAATCCCACATGCGTGCAGTCATCCGCCCAGTCAAATCCCATCTTTTTCAGCGTGCCAAACACCTGTTTGAAATGAAGCGTCTGGGGCGTTCCGACAACATAAACGTTTTTGTAGAAGTCATAGTGTCTTTTGCGGTAAAGTGCGGCGGCAATATCCCTCGTCGCGTATATCGTCGTTCCGTCCGACTTCAGGATTATGCACGGAGGCATCGACTCGTCGTCAAAGCGCACGACCATCGCGCCTTCGCTTTCCTCGAGAATGCCCTTTTCGCGCATTATATCGACAACTTCCGGCATTTTATCGGTGTAAAAACTTTCTCCCGCGAACGAATCGAAGCTCACTCCCAAAAGGTCGTACATTCTGTTGAACTCTTTAAGGCTGGCGTCAACGAAAAGCTTCCAGAGTTTCGTGATATCCTGGTCTCCGTTTTCGAGCGCCCTGAAATTTGCCCTCGCCGAATCTTCCAGCGTCGGATCCTTCTCTGCCTCTTCGTGGAAGCGCACATATATCTTCAGGAGCTCGTTGATAGGATCTTTCATGATCGTCTCCTCGTCGCCCCAGAGCCTGAAAGCAGTGATCAGCTTGCCGAACTGCGTGCCCCAGTCACCGAGATGATTTACGCGTACCGTGCTGTATCCGAGAAAATCGTATATCCTGGCGATAGAATGACCGAGCGCCGTTGACACAAGGTGACCGATGTGAAATGGTTTGGCGATGTTGGGCGAAGAAAATTCTACCACGACCGTCTTCCCGGCACCTTCGTCAGATCTGCCGTACGCGCTGCCGAGTTCGGATATTTCATCTACGACCGCTTTCGATATCGCGCTCCGGTCAAGGAAGAAGTTCAGATATCCGCCCGCAGGGATAACTTTTTCTATCACCGGCGGAAGCGGATTTTCGGAGATCTTTTCCATTATCTGTGCGGCGATCAGCGGCGGCGCTTTTTTCAGCACCTTCGCCAGTTTAAAGCACGGAAAAGCGATGTCCCCCAGCTTCCTGTCGGGAGGCGTCTCGAGCCCGGCCAGAACGACCTCTATATCGATATTTTCATCTGCAGCCGCGATAAGACCGGCCGCGATCTCTCTCTCATTCATTTTGCAAGTTTTCCCCTTCTGTTTTCTCGCTGCCCTTCTCCGTCTTCTTTGACGCAAAGAGCCACGCTGCGGTCAGTGCGGCAAATATTACCGACTGTATCGCCAGGCTTAGCGGTGAAAATGATACGAAAAGGCATACGGCAGATGCGATGGCAAGTCCGGCCAGTTCTTTTCTGTAGCTAAGTGCCAAAATGATGCATACGATCATAAGCACACTGAACCAGACGACAGTGTTCATACTGCCGCTCTTGTTGAAGAAATTAGCGATCTGCATCATGACGTCGCCCATAGCCTAACTCCTTCAAAGCCGCATCAGACCACGATATTAACGATCCTGCCGGGTACTACGATGACCTTCTTAACGGCCCTGCCGTCAATCGCGGCGATTATCTTCTCGTCAGAAAGCGCTATCGCTTCAGTCGCTTTTGCATCTGCATCTGCCGGAACGGTGATGCGTCCCTTGAGTTTACCGCAGATCTGGACGGCCAGTTCGATCTCAGCTTTAACTGTAGCTTTCTCGTCAAATTCGGGCCAGCTTTCCTCGTAAAGCATTTTATCGGACAATCCGAGTCTCGACCATATCTCTTCGGTTATGTGCGGGGCAACGGGGTTCAAAAGCTTCAGAAGCACTCTCAGATCGGCGCGCGAAAGAGAACCTTTTGCGTAGATCTCGTTGACCAGGCTCATCATGGCGGCGATCGCGGTGTTGAATTTCATGCGCTCGTAGTCGTCCGAAACTTTCTTTATAGTCTCGTGAAGG
>JAGADO010000175.1 GCA_017613535.1 Clostridia bacterium
ACACCTGTAATTACTGAGGCTCCGACGCCTCAGCCTACAGACACGCCTTCTCCTACGCCTGCGCCTACACCCACACCTACGAAAGCCCCTACGCCAACGCCAACGAAGGCCCCTACGCCTACGCCTACGCCCACAAAAGCTCCGACACATACCCCGACGAAGGCTCCCACTCCAACTCCCACACCTACGCCAACGAAAGCACCCACGCCAACGCCGACACCGACACCAGAACCCACTCCTGTGAAAGTGGAATTCACCGTTGCCAACGTGTTTTCGGACAATATGGTGATCCAGCGGGGCGAGCCGGTTAAGATATGGGGCTTTGCGGACAACGCTGTCAATGGCAGGACAATCAGCGGCTCGTTTATGGGCGAGAGCGCACAGACCACGATCCAGGACGGCGAATGGATGCTGGTGTTCGACAGATCATTTGACGCCTGCGCAGACCTGGGCAACAACATCCGGATCTAAAGCGACGATAAAGAGATCGTCCTCCGCGACGTGCTGATCGGCGACGTTTACATGGTGATAGGCCAGTCCAACGCAGCGTATTCGATGAACGAACACTGGGCATTCGTTGACAGCGCCGACACCGAACGTTGCCCCCGGAACTCCAACTACGATCTGCCGATCCGCATAAACTACAATACTCAGAACGTGCCAAACACCTCCGTGAAGCGAGGCTCTGCGCAGGAAGCTAAAGACCTTAGCCGCACCAACACCTGGAAGCTCGCCAACCAGTCGAATATCACCAGTTTTTCTGCTATCGGGTACCTTTTCGCCCGGAATTACGTTAATCTTACCGGCGGCAGCGTTCCCGTCGGAATGATCGAGATCGACGGCAACGGCCAGCCTCTCGGTGCGTTCCTTTGCAATCAGGTGGCGGATCAGTACAAAACTGACTCGTACGATCTGATGAAAGGCTATTATGTGACTACCGGCGTCAATGCAAATCACGGCCGTTTCCTCTACAACGAATTCATGGCGCCTTTCTCCCGCATGCCTATCGCCGGCATACTGTGGTACCAGGGAGAAAGCGATTATTCGGGTAAAGAGGCTAACCGGTACGCTGAGGTGTTTACGGCGTACGTGGAGTATATGCGCGGCACGCACAATACGAACAATAAGGATTTCCCGGTGTTTTTCGTGGAATTTCCAACGATGTACACTGCCCCGGCTGGATATACAGGCACCTGGGCGTACATGGACGTGGGCAGGATCCGCGCACTTATGGGCAATATGGTGATGATGTCCGATAATCTGTTTCAGATCCAGTCCAGCGACCTGTGGGCGGATACCACGTACTGGAACAGCCTGCATCCGAACTGCAAATATGAACAGGCGCTGAGGGCTGCTAAGATCGCATGTGCGTTAAATGGCGAGGGCGGGATCACCATGGACAATGCCTCCGGTCCGATCGTGGAGTCGGTGACGTTTTCAGCCGATGGGAAGACTGCCACGGTCAAGTATAAGAACGTTGGCGACGGGCTCCGGACGGTCGACGGCAGCGGTACTGTACGCGGATTTACGACGTTGACAAGTCTGGGAACGGCTGCGCTTGATATCGCCGGCACGATCGTTGGACCTGATACGGTGGAATTGACGTCGTCAAACCCGCTGATCGGTATAGCGTACAATATGAAAACCGGTTATTTCTTCGGAAATCAGCTGAATCTTTGCAATTCCGCCGGGATACCGGCCGGAGCATTTCTGGCGACGAGGCAATAAAAAATCGCTGCCTCGGAATCGTTTGATCAGTTTACTTTACTGTAATTGCTTGGCATACAGGCGGTCAATGCCGTTTGCGTAGTTTACTATGTCTTTTACGTAGCGGTAGCCGTATTTTTCATACAATCCCACGTGCTCGGTCGGGATATATGTTTTATCGAAGCCTAGCTCTCTGGCGTAGCTGTTAGCGGCGTCAATAAGCTTTTTGCTTATCCTGTGGCCGCGGAATTCTTCGGTGACGAATAACGTTGACACCCACGGAAAGGTGTCCGGCAGTGGATAATAATCGGTTTTCATAAGCGTGACCATACCGACGATGCGCCCGTCGATCATCGCCGCAAAAGGCGTTTCCTATTGCCTTGCCTGGTGGGCTATGTTAAAATTCACAGCAGGAGGGAGGCGGCCGTGCGGTGAAACGCGTAAGAACCGCATTGATACTGATATTGTGCGCCGTAATGGCATTGACGATCGCATGTGCGAGGGGCAATGCAGGTAAAAACGCGGGCAGAAACGCCACGCCAGGGAACGGAGCGTTGCCCACGTCTTCAAAAAACGGCGGCAATAATAACAGCGGTCCTGTTCCGGGCTTTTCCGCAGGCGGAGGGGTATACGACGAACCGGTGAAAATTTCTCTAACGCTTCCCGAAAACGCTCCGGCGGGAGCATACATCACATATACCGAAAACGGCGACGAGCCAGAGGCAGGGTCAGAAAAATACAAGTTGGAGCTGGAAATTCGCGGTACGGCGGTGATCCGTGCGGCAATTTTCGCTAAAAACGGCAGCCAGCTGGGCCCTATCACTACCAACACATATATTATCAACAGCGCAAACGGTTCAAACGGTTCTTCCGGGCTCCGGATCGTGGCACTTGCCGTTGACAACGATGATCTTTACTCTAAATCCGAGGGCATTTTCACAAACAGATCGGGTACAGGCTCAGAATGGGAGCGGCCCGTCAGCGTGGAAATTTACGAGCCGGACGGGGCGGAACTCATCCACCAGGACGCGGGGATAAGGCTCGCAGGCTCCGGTTCCAGATCCTTCGATCCGGCGTCGCTCCGGCTGATCGCCAGAAATTCCGAAGAATTTGACGAAACTGGCACAAAATACAGCGGCGGCGGCAAGTTCCGGGCGGATCTGTTCTGCACCGGATTCAGCGAATACGACAGATTCCTGCTCCGTAACGGGGGCAACGACTCTCCGCACCAGGCCAGGGCAAACTTCCTCCGTATGAACCTGCTGCGGGACTGCATTGCCAACGAATACTGCGCCGGACTCTCGGAACGCATTGACATCTCCGTTTTCGCCCAACGCTGCGTCCCCGTATGCGTGTACCTCAACGGCGAATATTACGGCATGTCGGTCATGAAGGAAGACTTCGACGAGAGGCTGATATCGGAGCAATACGGTCTTGAAAAGGACAAAATAACGGTAATTAAGGGCAAAAAACTGTATTATCAGCTGGAATCCGGCGATCAGGCCGAACTGAACAGCTGGCTGGAACTGTGCGAATACGCCATCGGCAAGGCGCTTTCCGGGCAAGGCGGGAAAGGCGAGCAAGGTTATGCCGAAGCGTACAAATACGTAACAGACAAGATAGACGTTGACAACGCCGCCGCTTACTTAGCAGTAATGCTGTACCTGTGCAACACGGATTGGCCCCAGAACAACGCGATGGTGTGGCGGTACACCGGCGAAAAATCGACTGCGGCTTATTCCGACGGAAAATGGCGGTTCGTCATCCGCGACATGGATCTGTGCTTTGCCCTCCACGACGAACCCTCCCGGGTGTCTAAAACCACCTATTCCATGGCGGATACGGACACATTTTACCGGCTCCTGGTATTCTACCGGGAAGGGAAGGGATACGATTTCGACGAATCCCTGGGACTCTACGGTGACGATATGAAATTGCAGGGATTGTTCGACTTTCTGCTCCGTTCCGAGGAATTCCGCGGCAAATTCATAAATATATGCAACGTTTTGTGTTCTGGCGCAGAAGCGGAGCACATGGTCAATACCGCTAATTCGTTCAGGGAAAAAGCAAAGGGCGAGATCGGTCACCACATCGATTTCTGGAAAGCAAAGGGCGAGATATATTCCGCATACACATATTCGATGTGGCTGAGATCTTTCGAGGATATAAACGAATTTGTGTCCCAGCGCCCCGGATATTTCCAAAAATATCTGGAAGAAACCATGGAATTTTACACCAATTAACATTTATGATAAAATGACTCTGAACGGAGGGTCTCACAGTGAAAACGGACAAATCAGATAAAAACGCCAGGCAGCCGGAACCGGCGCCTTATATAGCAGCATTTGAGCAGTTAGGGTTCGGAATGTTTGTGCACTTCGGGCTGTACTCGCTTATTGGCCGCGGAGAATGGGTCCGGGAGATCGAAAAGATACCGAAGGAAGAATACGAACCGCTGGCAGAAAAATTCTGCCCGAAAACTATGGGAGATATTGTCCGCACCGCGAAAGCAGCGGGCTGCAGGTACGTGACGTTGACCACCCGCCACCACGACGGATTTTCGCTGTACGACACAAGAGATCTTGACCCGGAACACCCCTTTGACGCTGCGCATACCGGCGCTGGGAGGGATCTGATAGCCGAATTTGTAGACGAATGCAGGAAGGCGGAGATCGTACCGTTCTTTTACCACACCACGCTGGACTGGCACAGGCCTGAGTTTCGCGAGAATTTCCCCGCGTACCTGGAATATCTGGAAAAAAGCGTGGAAATATTGTGCACAAACTACGGAAAGATCGGAGGCTTCTGGTTCGACGGAAACTGGTCCCGCACGGACGTAGATTGGCACGAGGACAGGCTGTACAAGA
>JAGADO010000014.1 GCA_017613535.1 Clostridia bacterium
AAAAAAAGCAGAACATATATTGCCGCAGCAATTGTTGCCGCGGTGTTGTTTTCATTCATTACGTTGCTCGGAACGAAGGGCACACCGAATGCGGTAAAAGCGGCGGACAACGGCGGAGAAATAAAAAACATTGCCCTGAATCAAACGATCACCGCCACAAGCAACTACGTGCCGCCGGAAGGGTTCTTTGACGTCTCGCTGCTCGTCGACGGCCACTGGGACACATACGCGAACGGAAACGTAAAACTGGGCTGGAACAGCGACACGATGAGCCCGATGGGAGAATACGACCCCGTCGACATCACACTGACGCTTGACGCGAAATACGACGTAAGCCGGATCGTACTAAAACCGATGCAATGGTTAAACGGAGACGGATTCCCGAAAAACTACGAACTGCAATACTCCGTTGACGGCGAAAACTGGACCACACTGATCACGGAAGAAGAAAAAAGCACACACGCCGAATCAAACACCGCAGTCCAGCCTGTAATATACGAAATTGACCGCATAACGATGCAATACTTCAGGATCCACATCACGCGGCACGCCAAACTCGACCCCAGCGGCGCATATTATTCATCCCTGGGCGAACTGGAGCTCTACGGCACAGTAAGCAAGGAGGAAAACGTGAAAACACAGATAAACAAAAAGGCCCTGCTGCTCAACCCCGGCGAACAGGACTGGCTCGACCTGCACACGGTACCCGGAAACGACCGGATCGCGGCAAGGTATGAAAGCAGCAACAGCAAAATAGTAAAAGTTGACGCCGACGGCACCGTCAGCGCACTCGCGGAGGGCAATGCAGTCATAACCGTCACATCCGAAGCGGACGGCGAAATATTCAGCTGCGACGTAACGGTCAAAGAATTCAAGCCGTCCTCCAAGTTCCAGATCGTTGCCTTCATCCCGTACTTCTACGGCTCCGAGGTCAACGAAACGACGTTCGATAACCTAAAAAATGGCGGAATAACGAACGTGGAGCTGAACTTCGCCCTCGGCGCAGACGCCATCACGTACGACAATATAATCAAGGCACTCTCTTTAGCGTACGAGCGCGGCCTTGACGTAACCGTAAGCGAAAAACAATTCACCGGCGCCACATGGCCCTCATTCACCGACGAACAGATACTCGAATTCGTAAAACGCTACTCGCACATACCGGGCGTTGCCGCCTACTATATAACCGACGAACCCGCGACCTCCACACAGTTCGCCAGAGCGATCTCTCTGATCAAAAGCGTGATGCCGTACGCTGTCGCACACATGAACTACTGCGGCGCGTACAAAGAAAACATCACCGGCCTCCAGAACGAACTGAAGAACAAATACGGCCTCTCGCTCGACTACGCGATGTACGACGCATACTGCTTCACGACACCCGTCTGCAACGAAGGCACACTGTACACCCAGCTGGCGTATAACCGCGAAGTCAGCAGGGAACTCGGCATCCCCGGCGCCACATATATCCAGGCGATGAACTGGAACCAGACATACAGACCGAACGCGGACGAAGTACGCTACCAGGTATTCGCGGCGCTTGCCTCAGGCGTAAAGCAAATATCGTACTTCTGCTGGAAAACACCGGCGGCGAACTCGGCAGAAACGTACGGCCCGGCAGTCATAGATATTGACAACAACCCCACCGAACTGTTCGGGCCGGTGAGCGAGATCAACGCACGCGTGCAGGCGCTCGGACCGACGCTGATGAAGCTGGAGACAATTGACCTGTACCACACCGGTGCGGATTTCGGTGCCGGATTCAACGCACTTCCCGCGGGATTTTTCGTAAAACCGGCGGACTATGAGCAGAAACTTGCCCTCAGCCATATGGAAGACGCAGACGGACGCGTTTACTGCATGATCGTAAACCGCGACTACAAAAACCCGGCCGAAGTACGCTTCACGCTCGACAAAGACGTTGCCTCCGTCAGCTATATCAGTGACGTGACCGGCGAACCTGTGACAATGACTCCTGGCGCGGACGGCGTATATACGGTTTCGCTGAAAGCAGGCGACGGGATCCTGCTGAAGGCGGCTGACAGCTACAAATTCGTGATGAAGGAAGAAACGAATTATTACTACCTGAATAAAGCGATCGAGGACGCCGAAAAGGTTGACCTCGGAAAATATAAGCCCGCCGGAAAAGAAGCGTTCACCGAAGCGCTCGCAGAGGCGAAGCGTGTGGCAGCGGACGGGACCGCTACGCAGAAGCAGGCGGACAAGGCAAAAAATTCGCTCGTGAAGGCGCAGAATAACCTCAAGCCTTATGCGGAGGACGGCGTTAATCTGGCGCTCCATAAGAAGGTCAGCGCGGCCAATTCATACGAAGACGGCACGTATTTCTCCCGCTCGTACCTCACCGACGGCATCAACGTGACGCTCGACAAGAACACCCACGCCGGCTGGTCGGTCGATTCGTTCTCCGGCGTCGGACCTGAAGATCCGGTTGAGGTAAAGGTAGATCTGGAGGATCCGTATCTGCTCGACACGGTTATATTGAAGCCCTGTGCGTACAACGGCGGTGCGTCTGCGCCGCGGGATTTCAAGGTGCTGGTTTCTGACGACGGTAAGGAGTGGACCGAAGTCGCATCGGTCGAAGGGCTCGAACTTGACGAAGCCATCGATCTTAAATACACGTTCGAACCTATAGAGGGACGTTACGTTAAGGTGGCGATATCGCGCCACAGCGCGCAGGTGGACAGGACCGGAACATCTCTTTCGCAGTTTGGCGAGATCGAGGTTTACGGCAGGGAGCTCACGGCGGAAACACCTGCCGCAGCGACTGACGTGCCTGCGACGGAGCCGCCTGCGGAACCGACGGACGAACCTGCGACAGACGCTCCCGCGGAGCCGACAGATGTACCTGCGACAGAATCGGGGACAACGGCTGAGCCTGTGGCAACGGATCAGGTTTCCGAACCCACTTCATCGTCTTCGCAAAAGCAGACGGGAAAGGGCAATGCAGGTCTTATCGCGGGTGTTATTGCTGCTGTCGCACTGATCGCAACAGGCGTCACCGCGGCAGTCGTTATCCGAAAGAAAAAACAGGTAAATGATCCTCGACCGCGAAAATGATATCTCTCAGCGCCGCTCGGAGCATGTTTCCGCGGCAAATTCGAGGCCGGCAGACAGCGCCGGACCGGCGGAAGAATAGGGAATGGCCCCGTCCGGAGGACAGCGGCCGTCAGAAATCAGAGCGTATAAAAAGCCCGCAAGAAGGCTGTCTCCTGCTCCTACGGAAGAGTAGCAGTGTTCAATAGGCACAGCGGGAAGGCACGCGGGAGCGGATCCGGGGGCAGTGCCTCCGGACGGGCTTGACGCGAATACCGCGCCGGCGGGGCCGAGGCTTAAGAGGACGTTCGGGGAGATGGAGGTCAGCTGCGGGATGAGCGTCGCGGCGATGGAGGGGTCGAGGGGCGCGTCCGGGCGGAGGCCGCAAAGCGAGGCGGCTTCACGGAGATTGGGCTTTATGAGCCAGGGAAGCGCCGCCCGAAGCGAATCGGGATCCATTGACGCGCAGTCGATCGCTGTGAGCGCCCCGCGGCGTCTGAAAAGGGCGGAGAGGGAGATCACGGCGCCGGGGGTGACGCCGGAGGGGAGGCTGCCTGAAACGCAGACGATGTCACCGGGTTTAAGGCGGGCGGCGAGCAAGTTGCCGAGCTCTGTGACTGCTTTGTCGTCGGACGAAAAATCCCTGTAGCAGACGCGCGTCTCATTGCCGCTCGCAGCATCATTCAGAGAAACATACTCACGGATATTGCCCGGAACGACATGCGCGACCGCGTCGATATCATCAGCCTCAAGCATTTTCAGATACAGTTCCGCATCGGAACTGCCCAAAAGTACAAAGGCCGGGGCATTTACCCCGTGCCTTTTTAATACTCTCGAAATATTAACGCCTTTCCCCGCGGCAAACTTCACGCGTGATTTTGTATAATTTTCCGCACCTATCTCGAGCCCGTTAAGGGCGAAATGCACGTCAATTACCGGGTTCAGCGTTAAAGTGTATATGGTGCTCATAATTCATCGCCGGTCTGGTCAGCGCTTTTTTCGCCGTCACCGTCAGCGTCGCTGACAACATCTTCGACTGCGTCGCTGATCGCGCCGTCAGCCGTATCGCTCTTAGCTTCGGCAGAGGAATTGTCCTTCACCTCTTCAGCATTGCCCTTCTCGCGCGACTTTTTCGCCTTCGCCTGCTCAGCCTTCTCGCGCTCCTCCTTAGCCTGCTCATCGATTATCTTCGCGGCATCAGGCTCGTAGCGGCGCAGGAAGTCCATAAACTCCTCGCCGGTGATCGTTTCCTTCTCGAACAGCGATCCTGCCAGGCGGTCAAGCGTTTCGATGTGCGCGGAAAGTAGCTCTTTCGCCTTTGCGTAGCACTCGGCTGTGATCCGGATGACTTCCTCGTCAATGCGCAGCTCGGTAGAATCGGAGCAATTGACCGTAGACGAACCGGGCAGGTAGAGCGAATTCTGCTTCTCCCACGCCGTAAAACCGAAACCGTCAAGCATGCTGTACTTCGTGACCATTGACCGCGCAAGCTCCGTCGCACGCTCGATATCGTTCGCTGCACCTGTCGTTATCCGCCCGAACTTTATCTCCTCGGCAGCCCTGCCTGCGGAAAGAGTGACGATCTCGTTGACGATCTCGTCCTTCGAGAACAGCACCTTCTGTTTTTTCGCGACCTGCATAACGTATCCCAGAGTGCCCGAAGTTCGTGGAATGATCGTGATCTTATGCACGGGCTCGGTGTGCGAAAGCAGCGCGGTTATAAGCGCGTGGCCAGTTTCGTGATAAGACACGATCTCTTTCTCCTCGTCCGACATAACGCGGTTCTTCTTCTCCTCGCCTGCGAGAATGATCTCCACCGCTTCCTCGAGCTCGGCCTGGCTGACTTTCGTCTTGCGCGCACGCACAGCATGAAGCGCGGCCTCGTTGATAATATTCTCCATATCGGCGCCTGAAGCACCGGCCGTTGCCCGGGCAATGACGTCGAAATCTATATCTTTTTCCATCTTCACGTCTTTCGAGTGAACTTTCAGGATCGCGACACGCTCCTCCTGGTCGGGGAGGTCGACAATGATCCTGCGGTCGAATCGGCCCGGCCTTAAGAGCGCCTTGTCCAGCACCTCCGGCCTGTTCGTCGCGGCAAGTATCACGACGCCCTTCGACGAGTCAAAACCGTCCATCTCCGAAAGCAGCT
>JAGADO010000176.1 GCA_017613535.1 Clostridia bacterium
GAAAATGGAAAATGGCAAATGGAGGAATCGCCGCAGGCGATGATTTACAATTTTCAATTTGCCATTTGCCACTTGCCATTTGCCACTTTCAACTTCCCCCTTGACATCCGCCATACTTCGTGATATGATGTATAGCGTGAAGGGAGGTATGCTATGGATATCCAGCTGAAACGCGGGCTTCTGGACGTGAGCGTCCTTGCCGCAATCAAAAACGAAGATTCGTACGGTTATAAGATCATCAAAGACATGAAACCGTATATCGAATTGTCCGAATCCACCCTGTATACCATACTGAAACGGCTGGAGACCGCGGGCATGCTCACGGTAAGGACAGCCGAGCACGACGGCAGACTGCGCAAGTACTACCATATAACCGGCGCGGGAATAAAGCGGATCGAAGCTTTCAAAGCCGAATGGAAAGAAGTAATTTTGATTTACAGGTTTGTGACCAGGGAGGAACGCGATGAATAAAAAAGAATATATAGAAAAGCTCGAAAAAGCGTTGTCGGGGCTTCCGCGCAGCGACGTTGAAGAAAGGCTGGCTTTTTACGAGGAAATGATCGACGACCGCATTGAAGAAGGAATGAGCGAAGAAGAAGCAGTCGCAGGAGCGGGGGACATTGACAGCATCGTATCGCAGACGATCGCGGACGTGCCGCTGACCAGGATCATCAAAGAAAACACATCGGGGGACAGGCGCCTCAAATGGTGGGAGATCGCTCTCCTGATACTCGGTTTTCCGCTGTGGTTCCCGCTGCTGATCGCGGCCGGGGCGGTCTTGCTATCAATATACATCGTCATCTGGGCGCTGATCATATCGCTATGGGCAATAGAGGTCTCGCTCTGGGCATGCGCGCTCGGAGGGCTCGTAATTGCGGTGATTTATTTTGCGAGCGGCAAAACGTTTGCCGGTATCGCGCTGCTCGGTGCGGCTCTGCTTTGCGCGGGTCTTTCGATATTTATGTTTTTCGCGTGCATCGGTGCGTCGAAGGGCATACTGCGTCTGACTAAGAAGGCGGCGTCTAAGTTCAAAGCTTTGTTTATCAGAAAGGGGAAATCAAAATGAAGAAAACATTTCTGATCATTGCCGTGATCGTAATTATAGCAGGGATCGCACTCATTGTCGGCGCTCTGATAGCATCCGGATTCGATCTTAATAAGCTGAGCGGAGTCAGGTTCGAGGAAAAATCGTACTCTGTTGACGGTGATTTCGATAAAATTGAAATAAAAGTGAAAGAAACAAATATTGTTTTCGAGCTGAGGCAGGAGGGCGGAACGCTCGTAAAATGCCAGGAAACGGAAACGATGAGGTATGAGGTCAATGCTGACGGAGGCGTGCTGAAGATAAGCGGTGTTGACCAGCGCAAGTGGTACGAGCGGATCGGATACAATTCGAATAAAACGCTGACAATATATCTCCCAAAATATGTGTACGAGTCATTGACGGTCAAGTGCGGTACGGGTGATATTTCAGTGCCCGGTCAATTTTCTTTCGGCAATGCTGATGTCGTGTCGGGTACGGGTGATATCAGCTGGAATGCTTCTGTTTCAGACTCGCTTAAATTAACGTCGAGCACGGGGAAAATTACTGCCGGATCTGTCGGATGCAGCGGCGACGTTTCGGTCGCTGTCAGTACTGGAAGGGTCGTTCTGACCGATATTGCCTGCCGGAATCTTACCTCGAAAGGCAGCACCGGAGACATAACGCTTAAGAATGTTGTGGCGTTTGAGAGCCTTACGGTAGAAAGAAGCACAGGCGATGTTACGCTCGACGGCTGTGACGCCGTTCAGATAGCCGTAAAAACGTCTACAGGGGACGTTAAAGGCAGTTTGCTGTCAGAGAAGATATTTATCACCCGGACGACAACGGGGCGCGTAAAAGTGCCGGAAACGACGTCAGGCGGCAAATGCGAAATCACCACCACAACAGGAAATATAGATATCCTAATTAAATAATTAAAAAACATCGCGGGGCAGAGCTTTAGCTCTGCCCCCGATACCTCTTTCCATCGCGGGGCATAACTTTAGCCCTGCCCCCGATACCTCTTTCCACCGCGGGGCAGAACTTTAGCCCTGCCCCCGATATCTCTTTCCACCGCGGGGCACAGCTTCAGCTCTGCCCACGATCTATCCCCAGCTCCTTGCCCTCGTACATCCAGTCATTCCATGGGAAATTCTTCCACGTATTGTAGTGGAGGCGGTGCATCTCCTCGGTGATCAGCAGCATCTTGCCCACGGAACTCCTTTCCGGGCTGAACTCGTAAAACTCGCCGTTCACATACAGCGCGAATTTGGAAGTGTCGGTCACGATCACGAGTGAATAAATGATCTTATAACTGAGGTCGAAATGCCAGGGTTCGCCGAGTTTCGTTCCGTCGAAATGGATACCGGCATGGTCGAAAGTGAGCGTGCCCTCTCCGCACGGATCGGTGGTACGCTTATGTTTAACATATTTGTAAGGCGGAAGGTAGCCTAAACCGACCTTATCGGAAAAACTGTAGTTATTGTCGGCGCGGATGTCGTCAATGATCCTGACGCGTTCTTCTTCGACCCATTTCGAGGGAGAGACGGGGATGACGCAGCTGTCGTCAAAAGGTTCGAACTCGTAGTAATCGTTCAGCACGGCGCCGTTGCCGCAAGCGGTACAGCGGATGGAATTGCCACCGGCCTCCATCGTGAGATCGGCGTGGCAGCGCGGACAGTAATAATTGATCTCGTTGAGATGCTCGCAGCTGCGGCCGTGCATGTTCCAGCGAATGTGCCGCTCTCTGGTCCATTCGAATTCATCGTGGCGGAACACTTCGTTAAGCTTATCGTCGATCTCCGCGGGGCTCATTGCCTCCAGCTGCTCGGGCGTGAACAGAAGCCTGAAATGCGACTCAGTGTAGCCCTTGCGCTCTTCGAGATAATGCTTGGTGCTGGTAAGGTATTGACCGCGCATTTCAAGGAAATACACGGGTACACGGAAGAACTGTATGAAGCGGCCTGAACCGGGGACAACGGGCTGATTTACTCCGTAGATCGAGCTCATGCCTTCGGGCGAGAACGTAACGATCCCCCCGTGGCGAAGGACCGAACTGATCGCTTTCACACCGGCAATGTCCTGCTCGAAATTCTTTTTTGGAAGTATCTGGTTAAGCCTGAAAACCATCCTGAGATGGCTGCGGAAAAACTCATTGTACGCCGCGACCATATTGTACCGCGCAGGATACGCCGCTTTCATTGTGAACAGGTGGTCAACGCGCGACAGGTGATTCCATACGATTATGCACGGTCCCTTGATCTTTTCACCTTTGGGCAATTCGCTGAAATAATGCGGGTTGTAGCGCGGCAGAAGCACGCTCGATCCGATGACGTTGTACAGCCAGGTGACAACGCGGCTCGGTGTGCGGTACTTGCGTTTTGCGAGTTTTTCCTGAAGTGTCTCTTTTTTTGCGGCTTCCTTTGCCATTTCTGTTTTCCTCCGAATCTGAGCGTTTCAGTTGATTAAACCGTTTTATTCCTGCTTTACGATGATCTTTACGGTGAAAGATTTTTCTCCCGCGATCGTCACCTTAACGTCTGTATCACCGGCAGTAAGCGGAAAGATCAGGCCGCGGTCGTTGACAACGGCCACGCTTGTGTCTGCCACTTCGTATGTTACCGGGAATTTTTTATAATCGATCATTTCGCCGTCGTTAAAGGCTTCTCCCCACGTTCCGTCGGAGAAGCGCACAAGGCCGCGGAGCTGCTGGTGATGCCTGTCCCACATCTTTACCTCGTACACTTCCTTTATCGGCGTGAACTCCGCCACCGTCTTTCCGAAATTGTCCCTGAACTGCGAAAAATCGTCGTGAACGAAAACTTTGAACTCCGTATAGTAGCCCTTGTACGATACCTTGACAGTCGTCGTCCCCGTTTTGCCTTTTGAATAGATCATATTATTTTTGATTTTTATCAGCGACTTATTGTACCCGTAAAATTTAACGTTTTTCCGGTCGTCAATAGC
>JAGADO010000177.1 GCA_017613535.1 Clostridia bacterium
TGAGATGATCTCGCTCGATCTGCCGATCGGGTCAAGTCTCTCTTCCCGCGCGGTCAGCACTGCTTCTGCGGCGCTGTCGTCAAAAAATAAATACACGCCCGAACAGCTTTGTTCCTATCTTGCGATCCTCGCGGCGTCCGGCGAACCGGTGCTCGATACGCTCTGCTCGGTCGCCTCGCGCGCAGGAGGCTGGTCTGACGAAGCTAAACTTATTCTTGCCTTCGCATTCGCGACGTGCGGAGATTATCCTGCGGCACACGACATTTATTCGCTGGTTTACGAATCATGCGCTGTCGAAGATGAGGAATTCGGAACGCTGAGGTTCGGCGATGCAGATATTGACACGGAAATACGGCTCACGTCTCTCGCTCTGCTCTGCGCTTCAAGAATTGACCGGCCCGACGCGTCAAAGCTGGCGCTGTGGCTGCTTAATAACCGTAGCGACAACGAATCGTCGCAGCTCGCGCTCGCGTCGTATCTCAAGTACTTCCTCCCTGCCGAAAAAGAAGCCACCGCCGAATTCACATACTCCGTGCTCGGAAAGAGCGAAACCGTTGTTCTCGAAACCGGCAGATCCTATTTGCTGTCGCTCTCGAAGCAGGAATTTGATTCGCTCGAATTCGATATTCCCGCGAACATTTCGATAGGCGTTTCTTACAAAGGCAGCGCCGAAGAAGCTCTCGCAGGAAGTACTGAAAGCGGCAGAGTAACGATAACCAAAACGCTCGAACCGTTGAATAACGGTACATGCCTCGTAACGCTCAATATAAGCGGAAAGTCAACGCACGTTTCGGAAAGCTTCAGTCTCTGCGACCTGATACCGTCCGGGGCAAGATTTCTCTCGCTGAGCGACCGGGGATACTCTTACTCATACAAAAATGGAACCAATTGCTGGGGAAGTATTTACAACCGCTCCGGTCAGAATATGTCCGGCTGGATCCAGGTCTTCAGGCAGGGCTGGACCGACTGGAAGCGCACCGAATGTCCGGAGTACAGCTTCAGCCTGACAATTTCCTACATGATCAGAGGCGCGGTCGACGGGGACTTCGTTGTCGAGAGCGCCTTCCTGAAGAGTTACTCGAGCGACGTTTTCGCCGTGTCAAAAAGAATGAAACTGACGATATCCGAAAGCGGGAACTGGAAAGTCAGCACAAATCTCTGATACCGCAGGTCAGTTGTAGCTCAGGCGGATCTCATCAAAGACCGCGTGAGCTTCGGCGGCGGTAAATGTTGCCCCGGTAAAACCGATCTGCAGATCGCCGCTGAACAGTACCTTACACTTCTGAAGCTCCGTCCACTCAGTCCCGTCACGGCTGATCGAGAACGTGAAATAACCGTCCGCAGCCTCGACCTTCATATAAATGACGTCGGAATCCGTAAACGGGTCGGCAATGTTGCCGCCTTCCCAGCTGCCGTCAGTGCCGTAGAAATCGATCAGGTTCGAGCCTGAGAACGTACGCGTGAATTTGCCGTACAGCGCGAGATTCATTACGTCGGGGGCAATCAGTATTCCAACCTGCTGATGATTTTCGGTCGGCAGGTACTCCGAGACCCGGAACGACAGCGTGAAATTCTGCGAATTTTCAAGCGTGAAATACGCGATGTCGGTATAGGAGGACAATACGTCCAGCGTGATCACCGTGCTGTTATACTCGATGTTGCCGTACGAACCTTCGATCAGCTTATCGAGATCGACGCTGCCGTCAGAAGGCGCTTCGGTCACCTCGGGCACGTCGGTCGGGGCTTCAGTAGGTGCCTCCGTCGGAGCCTCGGTCGGAGCGGCGGTCGGAGCGGCAGTAGGCGCGGATGTAGGAGCTGCGGTCGGTGCGTCGGCAGAGGCCGGAACCTGAGTCACGTTGCCCGGTTCGCCGCTCCCTGTTTTTTGGCAGCCCGCGAACAGCGCTAAAAGCAGAGCGGCAATTGTCAGAATAGCAATAAAACGATTTTTCATTTCTTCATCTCCTAAAAATTGTATTTGGTAAGCCACACTTCGGTGGATTCGTTAAACGTATCAAGGCAGGTCTGAATAACGTGCTGCGCGTCGCCGAGGAAGCCGAAAACGTCGAGATAAGGCGTATCGGACTCGCTGAGGAGTCGCTCGAGATTCGCCGCGGTATCGAGGTCGGTTTTAAGAATTGACGCAACATCGAACGGCGCGGGTTTACCGGCCCGGAGATACGCCGCACATTCAGAGAGCTGAAGGTGGTCTCTGCGGCAGATCAGCTGACATCTGACGATCTCCAGCGCTTCCTTCTGCCGTGTAAACTCAGCCGCGTCTTCCGGTTTAAACTCTATATCGGGGAAGATTTTCAGGGCTCGGTCAATATATTCAACGGCCAGTTCCAGCCGGGTGTTCACGTCCAGCGCGAGTCTGTGATTGTAATTGGCGGTGTTCGCGGCAATTATATAGTACGACCGTCTGCTCGAAAGCCAGCTCGGCGAATCCCACGGCGTCCGCATGAGGTCGCAGAACGGGATCCGTCCCCAGTAATCGGGGCAATACACGGGATAATTGGACAGCCGCATCACCCAGCTCAGTTCCCACGGCACCATTTCGACCGCTTTCCCGGCCAATTCCCAAAACGACAGGAGCGGCCCGGGCTCGCCGGTGTATCCGAGCGCTATTGACCGGACGATTTCGTCGTAATCGGGGAATTCCGGACTGTTCACGCAAGCGGCGAAAACCTTCTCGTTGACCGAAAAATACGGCACTGCGTTGCCGTAATACTCTTTTATCCCGCAGATCCCGGGGATATTGCCGTACGAAAGCATCTGCCTGTACACGAGCGCCGGACAAGGAAAGCCCGCTACTATCCCCAGATCTTCGCCGCTCCCGCCGATGAACAGTTCGACGATAAATGTCCTGCCCTGCTCCTTCGCCATCTGCGCTGCGATCCTCAGCCACGTGTCTCCTTCGTTTATAAAATACACTTCATTGATGGTGGAATGGCAGCAGATACCGATCCGCGGATCGAGTTTTCGCATTATACCGTACACCTGCGCTCCGGAAAACTCCCACGGCTCCCACCACAGTTCAAAATCCGGCTTGACCTTCCTGATCCGCGCGAACAGCTCGTTGAAGAATGCCGGTATCCGCTCCTCCGCAGGTACGCCCCGGCAGTACGGACAATCGCTGTCTTCGTCGCATACATCGGCGAGTTCGTCAATGTTATACACGAGCATTCCGTCGAGTTCCGGCACGCTCTTTATTATTCCGGTTATTAATTCGGTGTACAGGTCAATCACTTCCGGCCTGCTTATGCACGTAACCGACACGGCAGGATTGATCGGGCTGACGGACGCGCCTTTGAGCACGCTGTACTCCTCCGGGAGCGCGCTGTAGTCGCGGTATTCCGGGATCCCGAAAGTTGCGAACGTGCGCATGCCGCTCTTTTTTGCAAGCACAGTACGTTCCCGGAACAGCGCGAAACGTTCGTCCACATCCGACGGAGATAGCAGCGGAAAACGCTTTGACACCATAATATGTTCGGGCACAACAGCGTCAATATTCGGCCTGGACCACGCGATGTTGACAAATACGGTGTTGAAGCCGTACGCGCGCATCTTGTCCATCGTTACGGCAGAATGATCCCTGAATTCCGCGCTATAGAACGACGGATTGCCTATTATTCCGGCAACGGTTTTGTTTTTATTCATATTCCACACTCACCTCCGAAATGACCGCGTGTGCATCCGCTTCTGAGAAAGTGGCTCCGGAAAATGCCAGGATCATATCGTTTTTGAACGTTTTCCGTCCTGATCCGAGCTTTTTCCATTCGGTTCCGTCCGGGCTGATATAGAACGTGAAAACTCCTTTTTTCAGTTCCAGTTTCATATATATGCTGTCGTCCTCGTACGGATCCAGCGCGTTTCCGCCGCCGCTCCAGGAAATTGACGTCCCGTAGAACTCGATCAGATTGCGCGACGAATACGTGCGCATAAATTTGCCCCAGTTCTCCGCGTCATCCCAGTAACTGTTCGCCTCAGCGATGTACAGACCGATCTGCTGGTGGTTCGTATCAGGGCGGAACTCCGAAATTTTGAACGTGACCGTAAAATTATCCTGCTGTTCGGGCGTGAAGAACGCGGCGTTTTTGTTGTACGGAGCGTTCGGGCCTATATCCAGCGTTATGGAATCATCATTCAGTTCGGCGCCTCCAATGGTCTCGAATTTGATGCCGAACAGTGTGTCGTCCTGCTTTTCTGCGCCGGTGAAGAAGCTCCTCGGACCTCCTTCCATCTCGCCTATGATCGTGCCTTCGGAGTCAAGCGCGTACACGCACCAGCTGTACCCGGTCTTTTCGTATACGTACGGAAGCCTGACGCCTTTTACGTAATTGACGCGGTCAAGCTGCTGCTCGACGATAACACGCGAACCGTCCGTTATGTCTGTGATCCTTAACAGATAGCGGGAAACATTGTCCGAAACCGTCCAGCAGAACGACGCGCCACTCATCGGTACGCCATTCTCGCCGTCTTCCGGAAATACCGGCCTGAACGCTTTGGGTGCCACCTTCCCGGAGGTCATGCCGGATACCTCGAGCGTGACAGTCTCGCCGCCCCTGACTGTTACATCGAACTTAGCGAAACATCCGTCTGCGAGTTCGCCGCGTGAAACGGAGGCAGAACCGGCCGGAACGCGAAGAAATACGGTCAATGATTTTTCGGTCTTGCTACCGTTCCGAATGACAGCCTGCGTCTTTTCCGCCGAGATGCTGCCGCTCACCGTGAGCCCGCCGTACGCGGAGAAGAGGTCAAACGCACAGCCCTGCTCGATGTACCGTTCGGGTATCGCCGGGAAAAATCTGATAGTGCCTTCCTCTTCGGCGTCCATCAGCATCAGGCTGAGGGCGTCAACGAATGCGCCGTGTGCTCCGATTTCGGGTGCCCGCTTGTAGTCGGTCTCATTGTACGCAGATTCGCACATATACGTGTCGTCGTACAGCATGGAGTCCGTTTCGAGCATTGACTGCACCAGCTGTTCCGCTATGTCACCTAAACCTGCCCTGGCGCACAATGCCGCGCACCAGCCTCGGTTGAAAAAGTATGTGAACGAACTGCCGTCGAGTACCGAGTCGAGCAGTTTATAGAACGAATCGTCCAGCTCCCTCGTGGGCTGCCAATAGTATGGAAGAAACGCCGGTGAACCCTGATTCGGCCCGTGGAAGCCCCGCCTGTATATCTCGTCCGGATCTCTGGCGGGAATGCCCAGCTCAGCGGCCTTAGTGAGCGCCCAGTATGCGGATTCAGACTGGAGCGAATCGCCCGGAACCATATTGAAGAACCTGGCTTCCGTAGGCGACCAGATGCCTGTATGAACGTATCCGCCGTTCACGGAGTCGTACATAAAGTGAGTATCCATCATTTTGAGCTGTGATGTCAGCACCTGCGTGGCAAAATCCGGATCCTCGTCTTTAAACGCCGCGTTTCTGAACAGGAACGATACCAGGTTCATGCCTCCGTGCGTGGCGTGCCAGTTTTCGCGCAGCGACCAGCTCTCGCACGGCGTGCAGTCGTAGCCCATAAGCCCGCATAATACCGACGCGCCTTCGACGTCGCCGAAAAGCCCGCTGTGCTGAGCCAGATCACATGAGTGATCGTAATAGCGCCGTATCCAGTTCTCAACGTCGTCGGCAATATTGACGTGCCCCGTGCGCTGCAGTGACGTCATCGAGAACATCATATCATATTCGAAACAGATATTGCCGAAGAAGCCGTCAATATTCGTACTGAAGCAGCCCGCGGGTACTCTCGCGGTCGCAAGCGCCGCAGCCTGGTAGTATTGTGACCGGACGTACCAGACCGACAAGCCTTCGTCCGGGATCGAGATCCGTCCCCTGTTCCAGAAATCCGCCCACCACGCGTCGGTCTCGCGACGGTTTTCGTCATACCCCGAAGCGGCCTTCCGGACCAGATCCAGGGAATTGTCGCCGTCGGGAGAAAGGTCGGACGCGGGAGAAAGGTAGATGTAGAAAGTGCTGCCCTTCGGAGCATTGACCGTCACGGTCCCGGCCTTCGTGTCGTACTGAACACTGCCCTTTTCGGACACGGCCTTCACCGACAGATAAGCCTGGTTTCTGAGATCCGTTGCAAGGTAACAGGAGGCGGTCATAGCGTCACCCGCCGATTTGTAACTGACGGAATATTCGCCCGAGAGTATGTCGTCGTACTTGTACTGGTATACTTTATATCCCTCTTCGCGCGGAGAAATGCCAAACACGAACGGCAGATCCGTGTCGCTTGTAATGGCGTAGCAGACCGTGCCGTCTTCCTTCACGAATACCGTGCGCGTCGATTTTACGGTTTTATTGCCCACTGCGCATTCCATTTTCGTCGTGACGGTCCCGCTGGAGATGTCAAGGCTCTGCTCCCAGTTTGTCCCGGTCGCGCCGCGCCAGACCTTGCCCCCGGACAAATATCCGCCGGATATCGAGAACGGTGCGAGCCTTGTCGTTCCGTCCCACCAGTAATCGTACACGAGCATCGCGTCGAAGCGGTATTGGTCAATATCTCCGGGTCTGTTCGCGTATGATTCGGGCGACGTAAATCCGTCCGTGCCTACGTACAGATTTGTCTTCCCCAGGCCGCACTGATAATATTCAAATTTGCTGCTGTTAAAGCGTTCCCAGCCGCTCCTTTTCAGCTCCGCCGCTTTCAGCAGCTCGTCCCAGCCTGCGTTTTCGGATGCGGAATTGTCAAATCTCACGTTCCGGAACGATACATTGTTCTCCGCCGCGAGCGCGATCCGCCCGTCTCCGCCGGCAATGTCGCTCCTGGTGAACAGCAATTTTCCGTCAACGTAAAATTCTCCGTATGACCCGTCCAGAACGACTTTGATCATGTGCCACTTGCCCTGCGCAGCCTTGATCTCCTGCCCGTACGAAACTGCATCTTTGTGCTCTTTCATCCGGATACCCGCGCGGCTGCCTCCGTCGGTTATCATAAACGCATTCGTGCTGCCGTCGCCTTTTTCGTCCGTCCTGTATACGATCCCGCACGCTCCGTCACTGCCGAATCTGACTTCCGCGCTGTATGAAGCCTGCTTCTGCGTAAAATCCTCTTTGGTCTTCAGCACGGACGAACCCTTACCGCTGAATGTAATGACATTGTCCTTCTCCGTCCAGTTACTCTGCGGGGAAAAATCGTCGATCGTGAAGTTGTACCGGTATACTTTATCGTCGTCCATATTCGGTTTATCTGCTGTGCACGACACAGCAGCGGCTGTGAGCAATGCCAAAAGCAAACAGCAAACTATACTCATTATCCGCCTTTTTTGCCTAATCATCACAAGCCGCTCCTCTCTGTTGATATT
The DNA here is from genome assembly GCA_017613535.1 of Clostridia bacterium. Lineage (GTDB taxonomy): Bacteria > Bacillota > Clostridia > UBA1212 > UBA1255 > UBA1255. The sequence continues at coordinate 7,313 of JAGADO010000177.1, forward strand.
TAAATTTTAGCTTTCGCCTTTGCCCGGGGCAATAGTCTAAAGCGCTGAAAAAATTTGGATTTTTGCACAACTGTCAAAAAAACTAATTTGCCATTTGCCATTTGCCACTTGCCATTTCCCATTTGCAACTTCCCCTTTGCTCGCTTGTCGGTTATAATATAACCACAGCGGCCGAAAGTCAGCGCTCTCAGGACGGAGGACATCAACTATGAAAATCGTAAGCCTTACTTCAAAAGAATTTTTCAGAGAGAACGAACTGATCGCCATCACCACGTCCTCGTACCTCCCCACGATCGAGAGCCATAAGCACGATTTTTATGAGATAGTATACGTCACGAAAGGCAGCGGCTACCATATCATCAACAACAAAAGATACTTTATAAGCGCCGGAAGCCTGATACTTGTGACCCAGGGCAGCGTGCACACCTACTACTCCGAGCAGAACCTGCAGTGGACAAACATAATGTTTTTGCCGCAAGCCGTGAATCCAACACTGATCAATACGGACAACGCAAGCAGGATCATTGCCGCGATGCTGATGTCCGATTTTTTTGAATTCAACGTCAACGTTCACCGCAACAATATCAGCATGATCGTGAAGGAGATGCAGCTCGAGTATGACGCCTGCCAGAACGGTTACCAGGAAATACTGCTCGGTTATCTGCAGGTGCTGCTCACGATGCTGTTCCGCACGACGCTCACCGACTCGGCCGGGGGCAATGACGATGCCGCTTCCCGGGAGGACAATCTGATCCAGACCGCAGTCACGCTGCTCAGCCGGGGCGAAGAAATCACACCCGAAACGATTGCGCGCAAGACATTCGTTTCGCCGAGATACTTTCAGAGTCTGTTCAAAAAGAATGCGGGAGAATCATTGACGCAGTTTAAGAGAAGGTACAAGATAGAACAGGCGTGCCGGCTGCTTGAAGAGACCGACATGCCTGTGTCCGGCATTATGGATGCGCTGAATATGAACGACACCAAAAACTTTTATGCCGCGTTTAAAAAGTTCACCGGTATGACCCCGAAACAGTACCGGACCGGGCACCGGAAAAGCTGATCCATTCGGGGACGATTTCGTGATCACACGGCCACGGGCACTGCGGTATACTATTCACAGGATCACTGGCGAGGCGACTAAAAATGGAACTGCCGGGAGTTGACTACCGTAAAGATCACTACAAACAGCAGATTGTTGCGTGCGTTTTTGTACACCGTCTCCTGCGTCTGGCGCGGTGTCACTTGTCAATGTGATTTTTATCTTGATATCAATTCCATGACCTCACGCATCTTGCTCTCGAAAAACTCTGCCGGCAGCAGTGCTATTCCCTGCTCGTCGCTCACAACTATGATCCGGTCGCCTGCCTTAAGATCAAACTTGTCGCGCGCTGCTTTCGGGATCACAATATTGTCTTTAAACATATTGTCAACCCCTCTTTACAGATCGATCTTGTCAAAATCGGCGCACGCTTTTCTGTATGACAGAACGGTCAGCGACACATAAATTACCGCTCCGCAGGCGAACAGTGACAACTGCAGTCCGATTCTGTCAAACCCGAATGCGTTCAGTGCCGCCAGCCCGGGGATATTATGAAGTGCTTCTCCGATGCCAATAGTTACGAAAGCAGCGACAGAGTATATAACGAA
>JAGADO010000015.1 GCA_017613535.1 Clostridia bacterium
ATTTTTCGCATTCGACTTCATAGTTCCGTCCTGCCTTTCGCCTGTCCGGCGCGACCGCAGATCCTGCTGCAGCCTGTGCCTGTCCTGCCCGGATATTATAATAAATTCTTTGCTTCGTTTCAACAATTGACATAAAGGCGGTCTGTGGCGTACAATTATGCGAGAAATAACCTAAACATACGGAGGTTTAAATATGAAAAAACTCGTTCCTGTATTATTGGCCGTATCGCTGCTCGTATCGATGTTCGCGTTCCCCGTCAGCGCTGATTCGTCCGTATCCGAATTCGGAGATTTCGGATCACTGCTGATCGTCCTGTGGGACAGCATCGCCGTTGACGGCAGTAACGTAGGTTCCGATCCGGTCACATACCTTGAAGACTTCGGAGCTGTCGGCGGACCTGCTTCAAAACTCAGCATTCGCGGCTGGGCGGCCAATGCTTCGCTCGAGATCAAAGCGTTCGGTTATATGATCGACGACGGCGAACCGGTCCTCAATCCTGAATTTATGGTCAATACTGACAACGCAGTTATCGATGCCGCCCGCGGTGCAGGCTGCGAATACGTCAGCCGCTACCAGGTCGACGTTGACGTTTCCGCTATCGAAGGTAATCACACGATCGATTTCCTGATCCAGTTCGAGGACGATACCATTTATAAGATGACAACGAACACCGGCATCCCTGTTTCGTTCGATTACAGTGCCGATGGCAGCGCTGTCAATGCCACTCCCGAGCCTACAGCTACTCCCGATCCGGAGTCGCTCGACAATGCCCCCGGCCCAATCCTTCGCTTCAATAACGAGGACGATTACGCCGGTTTCTTCGGCGGTCAGAAAAACACGATCGAAGATGTTTATTATGACAGTGAGAAAAACTGCTACATCATTTCGATGGGAGCAGTCGGCGATCCTTTCATGGTTCTGATGTTCTCGACGCTCGATATCGATGGCGACGTGTTCGAACTTGACACCGAAAAGTACAAGATCCTTCAGATCGGCGTCAGGATAGATCCCGCGGCTGGCGACAGAGGTCAGTTCTATTTCCAGACGGATGAGAACCCCGGCTATGACGAGGCAAAGGACGTTATCTTCAATTATCATGATACGACCGACCTTCAGTACGTAAACGTAAATCTCGGTGCGAACAAGAAGTGGACGGGAATGATGGCCGACAGCCGCCTCGACCCGTACGGCGGATGCAAAGTTCCGAACGATTTCGAGCTTTATTACATGGCATTCTTCACCAACGAAAAAGCTGCCAACGAATTCGGCGATAAGTGGCTTGCGGATGGCGAGATCACTATCCCGACCGCCGCTCCGACTCCCACGAAGGCTCCTACGGCTGAGCCTACCGCCACTCCCGAAGCTACTCCTACGGAAGTTCCCACGGAAGCCCCCAAAGCTACCGACGAGCCCAAATCCGACGTAACTGACAAACCGGCTGAAAACACCACTCCTGCCGATCAGAACAAGGACAATACCGATAAGAAGGGCCCCAATGCCGGCCTCATCATCGGAATCGTTGTCGGCGTCGCAGCTCTCGCGGCGATCATTGCCGGCGTAGCGATCTCGGCTAAGAAGAAAAAGAAATAATACCGTGACGCGCTAAGCGTTGCCTTTAACAAACCTGAAATCGCAGCGGGCAGAACTTCGGATCGGCCCGCTGCCTTTTTATAGAAACGAGACTAAACAAGGCAGTTCTTGAGTTTCGGCGCGCCGTTCTGTATAATATTTACGGAAAAGCTGCAAGCACAGTTTTTCGAAGCAAAAAGCGAAGTTCGGCCTCTAAATCCTTCGCTATACAAAATAAAACCAAGGAGAACCTCACTTATGAAAGACAAGCTCAAACTGACAACGGCGCTGTTCCGCTCGATCCCGTCCGTCATCGTAGCGCTGTTCACCATATCAGTCATAACGATGAACCTCCTCGCCAACAAAACACTGGTGCAGACCGAATACATTGCCCTCGACGGAGGCATACTCGTATCGTGGGTATCATTTTTGTGCATGGACGTTGTCACCAAACACTTCGGACCGAAAGCCGCCACCAAATTGTCAATATTCGCCATGCTCACGAACCTACTGGCGTGCCTCATATTCTACATTGCCGCAATTATCCCCGCCCGCGGCGTCGACGCGGACTACACCGGATTCAACAGCATTTTCGGAGGCACGTGGTTCATTCTGCTGAGCAGCACGATCGCGTTTCTATCGTCCGCGCTCATCAACAACTTCCTGAATTTCGCCGTGGGCAAGCTTTTCCGCCGTGATCCGGACGGTAAAGCCGCGTTTTTCGCGCGCAGCTACGTTTCCACGTTCATCGGGCAGACGGCGGACAATCTCATTTTCTCGATTCTTACGTTTATGTTGTTCGCGCCAATATTCTGGAACGGCTTTCACTGGACGTTCGTGCAGTGCCTATCCTGCTCGCTGATCGGCGCCGTTTTCGAACTGCTTATGGAGGCGGTTTTCTCGCCGATCGGGTACGTTATCAGCCGCAGATGGCATAAACAGAACGTGGGAGAACAATACTTCGCGCTTGAAAAGGAATTGACCGGAAAGGAAACGCTGAAATGAGTGATAATATTTTCGTACTGATCACAGGATCTTCCCGCGGGATCGGCCGTGCAGCTGCGCTGAAGTTCCTGAGCGAAGGAGCGACAGTCGCCGGAATCGATTTATGCGAAAGCACGATCGATGATCCGGCGTACACACATTACATTGCCGACGTGACGAAGCCCGAAACGCTGCCGGAGCTTGACCGCGCGCCAAACATCATTTTCTCCAACGCAGGAGCGCAGAACTCCGGGAACGATATTGACATAAACCTGAAGGGCGCGATCAACGTCGTGGAGAAGTACGCTTTCACGCCTTCCATCCGCGCGGTGCTGTTCAACGCTTCCGCCTCCGCCCGGTCCGGATTCGAATTTCCTGAATACGCCGCGTCAAAGGCGGGGCTCGTCGGATATATGAAAAACGTTGCGGTGCGCCTCGCGCTGTTCGGTGCCGTGGCAAATTCGATATCGCCAGGAGGCGTGCTGACAGAGTCGAACCGCCCCGTAACGGACGATCCGGAACTCTGGAACAGGATAATGGCCGTGACGCCGCTGAAAAAGTGGGCAACGGAAGCTGAGATCGCCGAGTGGGTCTGGTTCCTGACGGTCGTGAACCGCTCCGCATCGGGCATTGACGTGCTGATCGACAATGGCGAACTCGGCCTGAACTCGACGTTCGTGTGGCCTTGACGGAATTATGAGGTAAAGGAGCTGGGCGCGGATGTCAACATTTTTTATTGCATTGACAAACGTACTGGTAACGCTGGCGTGCATTGTCCCCGGCTTTATACTGTGCAAATTCAAGCGCGCTTTTGCCGACCACATCCCCACGATCAGCGGAATTCTGGTCTATATCGGCACGCCTTTCCTGGAATTCACCAGCTTCGCGTCGCTGAAATATGAGCCGTCGCACCTCGCGCAGATGGGCGTCTTTTTCGTTGTCTCCCTGGTCGCTCAGCTGTCGTTCTGCCTGCTGTTTTACCTGATCGCCGGGAAACGGAGGCACGAGCAGAAAACGCGAGTCATTAATATTGCCTCCGTGCTGGGCAACGTCGGTTATTTCGGCCTCCCGATCATCCGTGCGCTGCTTCCGAACGATCCTCTTGCCCTGTGCTGCGCAGTGATGTTCATCGTGTCAATGAATATCGTTACTTTCACGCTTGGCGTTTACCTGCTCACCGGCGATAAAAAACACATTTCGGTACGCAGCGCGCTGTTAAATCCCGCGACCGTGGGACTTCTGATATCGCTTCCGTTTTACTTCTTCGACCTCGGGTCAAAACTGCCGGATGCCGTCACTTCGATGGCGGGCAATATCGCTGGCATGACTGCGCCTTTGTGTATGTTTATCGTCGGTATGCGCCTGGCTGCGTCGGATCTTAAAATGATAGTAAAACGCCCGGAAGTTTATCTCGCCTCCGGGCTGAAACTGATCGCTTTTCCGCTGTTCTGCTATGCTCTGGTGCTGCCGGTGCCTCTCCCCGCTTACTTAAAATTCACGCTCGTGATATTGGCCGCAGCACCCTGCGCCGCGCACACTCTTAACTTCTCCGAAATATACCGCGTTGACCCCGAGATCGCCGCAAACTGCATATTCGTGTCAACGCTGCTTTGTTTTCTCACGCTGCCGCTGATGACTCTGCTCCCGGGGCTTGGTCAAAACATGCTTATTTCCTGATCATAAACGCCGGCATCGGGATGCCGTCGCTGCTGGCAATATTTGCTTTATCCGGCGCTCCGTCGTGCCCCATTCCGTACGATACCGCAATCGGCTCACGCGTCGTCGTGATCTTCACGGTAAAACCGTCAACAAGCTCAACTTCGCAATACATTTTGTCCCCGTATTCATCCGTAGCATAAAGTCCCGCGATCTCATCGCCCGCGAGCAGTTTGATGCCGTCGCCAACATTTTTAAACTTTATCGTGACCGTATTGTCATCGCCCCACTCGATCTTATCCGGTTCAGGCGCCAATGCGTGTGCTTCGTCCCCTTGACCGTACGACACGTACTCCGCGATCTTCGCAGCGCGCTTGCCGAGCTCGAGCTTATATTTCGGGTGTGCCCAGTCGTCATCCTTCGGCTGGAAGCCCTGATCCATCGATGTAACGATGTACGAATTTACCATCATCCTGTACGCATCAAACTGCGCCGCGCGGATGAACGGAAGCTGAGACCAGTTGTACTCGCCCATGATGCCGTGACTGCTGAGCTGCACATTTATGAACGGGAAGCAGAGGCCCCACGCGTGACGGTAGCCGCTGACGGTGCTCTTGAGGTTTGCGGCGTAATTAATATACATGTCGCCGTTGCTCTCGCTCTCGCCCTGGTAGAAGATCATACCCGTGATCTTGTTGCGCGTAAACGGATGGATGAGGGTGTTGTAGAATCCTCCCGGCGGCACGACCGGCCCGGTGGTGAATCCGAGCTTGGCGGCAACGTCCGGAGGCATCAGTTCATGAAGCGTTGACCCGCCCGAGGCTGCTTCGATGATACCGAGCGGCACGTCAATAACTTTACTGAGTTCTTTTGCGAAGTAGTATCCGATTCCCGAGAACGGGTAGACCGCTGCGGGCGCCGTTTTTTCCCAGTGCGTGTTCAGCCCGATGACCTCTTCCTGCGGCTGGGACACGTCGATTCTTTCTTCAGCCATCGCATCGATGACCGACTGTCGTGTCTGCGTGTAGATCCTGATCAGATCGTTCGCGTTTATCTCTTTATTGTACTCCGGAGCCTTCGCCTGAGCCGCAAAATAAGTGAGTTCCGCGTTGGACTGGCCCGAAACCACCCACACATCGCCGACAAGGATGTCTGTGAATTCTTTCGTTTCTCCGTTTTTGGGGTATACTTTCAATGTCTGGCCTTCGCGCGTAGCTTCGTGCGACGAGAACTTGATCTCCCAGCTGCCGTCCTTATCAACGACCGCGTATCTGCTTTCGCCCATAAATTCGCCGTAGATCACAGCGCCCGGATTATCCGAACGGCCGAAAACGTTGAAATACGCGTTACGCTGCACGACCATGTCAGACGAGATAGTTCCGTTGACCGTGTACGTGACAGGCTCGCCGCTGTCATTGACCGCCGGCTGCGCTTTAAGCGGTTCGGGGGCAATATTCGTCATGGGCAGTTTCAGGTCCGGATCTTTTCCGCCGCCCGGGTTGCATCCCGCCGCTGACAATATAATTGCCACCGTCATTACGACCGCCAGTACCGCCGCTAATTTTCTTGCTTTCATCTCAGCCGCACCTCCGTTAAATAAAGCTGTTTTCGACAATAACGTTCTGCGCCCACGCGGCCCATTCTTTTTCAACGCCAATGTCGCCATATGACGGGTAATCTTTCGCGATCCAGCCTCCGCCGGCCTCGCGGAACAGTTCGCACATGCGCTTCGCCCTGGACTCGATTATCTCCCTGTCCCCCGTCGGCAGTACCTTCTGGATGTCAACGGGCGCGTAAAATGATACGCGGTCCGCAAATTCGTGCGCGAGCACCTCCGTGGGATAAACGTCAGGCTGGTCAAACTGAAAAACATCCACGCCGGCATCGATCAGGTCCTCGATCAGACCGTAATTGTTCCCGCACGAATGCATAAAAATGGCCACTCCCGCCTCGTGCGCCGCCTCGGCTACCTTGTGGTACGCGGGTTTGAACAATTCACGGAACGACGCCGGAGACATGAACGTTGACTCCTGCGTTCCCAGATCGTCGCAGAAAAACCAGCCGTCAATGCCGCAGCCGGCAACGCTTTTTATCACTTTTGCTTCGTGTTCCGCGAGCATATCCACGAATTCGGCGACCTTATCGGGGTCGGTAATCGTGTCCATCAGTGCGTTTGCGATCAGTCTCGCGTCGCGCAGGACCGAAAACAGCGATGAACCGGCGCCCAGCACATATTTTTCGCACCCGGCGAAGTTCATAGCGAGCAGCGTTTCCCTGAAATTCGGGTCAAATTCGGGCATTTTGAACGTATAATCGTCCCAATCCTGTATCACGCCGCGTATGCATTCGCCTTTTGTCTTACCGTTGAACCGTCCGTAAATATTACCGAACACATCGCGCCGCACTTCTCCGTTGAAACCGGTGATCGCTTTAAGTTCGGGGTAATCACCCCACGCGTTGTACGGATTTGGAGGCAGATTTATGTACCGGCGCGTCCCCACGAATCTAAAATCGGTCAGGTTCGCGAAATCGAATCCGAAGCGCGGCGGTTCGTCGTGTGCGACAATGCGCTTTATTATTTCTTTTGACGTCATCGTTGCGGCAATCTCCGCCACCCGGGTTTTACTTTTTTCCATAGGAGCCTCCGTCAGCGCTTCCGGTCAATAATCATCCCGTTTGTTTCGCCTTCATTATGCCCCGCCCCGCGCGCCGTGTCAAGATATACCTTTGCGTTACGCTTTTAAGTTACGCCTTTTTGAGCAGCCGTTCCTTCTCCTTGCGCGCGACCGTCACCGATGAATCGGTCTCTTCAGTCAGGCCCCATTCGTTTTCGAGCAGGTCAATGATCCGGTCATACGTCTTCGCTGCATTGGCGTAGTCGCCCCTGATCTCGCAGATGTCCGCGATGCCCATAAGCGCGTCCTGAAATCTGGGGCGTCTGCGATCCGCGGCGAAAGCGCGTTCGTAACAATCGATCGCTTTATCGTAACTGCACTTGGAGGCGTAATACTGCGCAGCCTCGAAAAGAACGGCGTCGTTGTCCGGGGACCCGGCAAGCAGATCTTCAATTATCTTGTCCGCGGCGGGTTCGTCGAAGCGGGCAAGCGCGATGTATGCGCGGTAGACCGTTTTCATGACCGGGTGTGCCTTTTCGAGCTTGCTGTACCTGGCGAGCCAGTACTCCGCCTCGTCGGCACGGTGGTCGGCAATAAGATTGTCGAGCAGGTACATATACGGAAGTGCAACGTCCGGATCAGCCTCCACCACCTCGCGGTAGAAATTGACCGCCCTGGTGTGGTTAGACAAATTCCAGTCCCAGACTGCGTGATTATCCGCTTTATTCAGTATCCATTGACAACACTTTTCGCCCGGTGCCTGGCGGATCGCTTCTTTGGCATATCGCGCCGCCTTCTTCGCTTCCGCATTCATCCGGTGCCAATATAAGTACGCGATCAGTTCGGTCGCGCGCTTTTTATGCTTTTCCGCCTCAAGCTGCCCTTTTAAGAATTCTTCGTATTCCCAGAATACGTCCTGCGGCAGTTCTTCCTCCGCGTCCATGCGGTTCTCGATCCGGTTGAAGCGCTGCTCCGTGGTCAGATCGAACAGGTCGTCGATCGTGACTCCGAAGATTTCAGCCAGCAGCGGGAGCGTGGTGATGTCCGGCATCGCGACCGAGTTTTCCCACTTGGACACTGATTGAGGTCCGATACCCAGCTTTTCGGCGAGCTGCTCTTGCGTCAAACCCGCTTTGAAGCGCAGTTGTTTTATTTTCTTTCCCATTTCCATATTTATTCTCTCCTTGATCGTTTTGTTTTGATTTGGGCCTGCAGGCTTTTATCGGCTCACGGGCTTATTATATGTGGCCGGACAATATGTTTCAATAACGTGGTTTTCAAGTTCACTCTCCTGATGGTGGAGTCCGGCATATTCCTACGCTCCTGCCACTTGATCCTTTTGTGCTTGTTCAGTAGCTAACGCTCGGTTCGAATCCCCTTCATTTGTTCAAAAAAAAGAGCACCGCGCGGGTGCTCTTTTTTTGGACGGAGAAGCGGGGATTCGAACCCCGGCGCCGGTAACCCGACCTAACGGTTTAGCAAACCGTCCCCTTCGACCTGCTTGGGTACTTCTCCAGTCGAACAAGCGGATTATAGCAAACAAAGGCTTGTCGTGTCAACTACTTTATAAACGGTGGCTATACTTCCGAAACCGTGGTGGATCCCGGAACCGCTGTTTTGGTGTATGGCGCATTTTCGCCAAAACACTTGCCAACTACGACGTGTTGTGTTAAAATTTGAACAGCTACAACACATTGGCCATACTATAGCTACTAAACTAAAGAAGAGGTGTCGAAAACTATGGCAACAAAGAATGACAATTCCGCTGCTCAGGATGCGGCGAAGAAGGCATTGGCCGCAGTGCAGGCTAAAAAAGCCGCCGAGAAAACCAAGGCCGCCGATGATACGCGCGCATCCGGCAAAGTGCAGCACAACATCACCCATGTGGGTCAGGAAAGCACAAACAAAGAGGAACTGCTGGCTATCACGAAGAAGAACGCGATGCCGTACAGAATTGCGGCAATAATTCTCTGGATTCTGGCAATCGGTTTTGAAGTATTCGCGATCCTGTTCTTCACCCACAAATTCGAACCCGCATTTGCCGCTGAAAATCCCGGCTGGATCATCTCCTGGGTCGTATGCCTGGTGCTTGACCTCGTCTGCGTCATAATCGGATCGCAGCTCTGGAAAAAAGCCAACCACCTTGACCCCGCTTCGGCGAAGAACAAGACCAAATTCTGGATCCACAACAACCTTGGCGTGTTCCTTTCGGTCCTTGCCTTCCTGCCCTTCATCATCTTTGTCCTCACCGATAAGAAGGCCGACAAGAAAATGAAGACGATCGCCGCAGTCGCTGCAGCCGTTGCCCTCGTGGTCGGCGGACTTACGAGCGTTGACTGGAACCCCATCTCGCAGGAAGAGCTGCTCGAAGCTGCCGGAACCACCGAAGTTTACTGGACCGACAGCGGAACGGTTTACCACCTGTATGAGGATTGCTCTCACCTGAACCATTCTGTGGAGCTCAAGGAAGGAACGACGACCACCGCTATCGAGAATGGAAAGACCCGCGCCTGCAAGACGTGCGAGGCAAGAGCGATCAGAGAGGCTGACGAAGCTGCTCAGGCTGCTGCCGATGCCGGCAAGACCGATGTTGATTCGGGAACGACCGATAAGACCGATACCGGCGAGAACACCGTCGATACCGGTAACTGACGGACGGCTGAAAATAACCGCATTATGAACTCAAAATTATGAACTCAAAGAGACCGGGTACCTGCCCGGTCTCTTCTTATTATTGCTAAATTATGCACAAAAAAGCAGCGCTCCGAAAAGAGCGCTGCTTTTTATTAACTATCAGTCAGATTCGACCCGGATCAATTATTCAATGATCTTCGTAACGGAACCTGCACCAACGGTACGGCCGCCTTCGCGGATAGCGAGCTTCAGACCTTCCTCCATAGCGATGGGGGTAATCAGCTCAACTTCCATCTCGATGTGGTCGCCGGGCATAACCATCTCAACGCCTTCGGGAAGAGTGATAACGCCGGTAACGTCAGTCGTTCTGAAATAGAACTGAGGTCTGTAGTTCGTGAAGAAGGGCTTATGACGTCCGCCTTCGTTAGCGGTCAGAACGTAAACCTGAGCCTTGAAGTGGGTGTGAGGATGAATGGAACCGGGCTTAACAATAACCTGTCCTCTTTCAACTTCAGTCCTCTGCACACCGCGGAGAAGCAGACCTACGTTATCGCCGGCTTCTGCAGCATCCATGGATTTACGGAACATCTCGATACCGGTAACAACGGTGGATTTCTTCTCTTCCTTAAGTCCGACGATCTCAGCAGGATCGTTCAGCTTAACGATACCTCTCTCAAGACGGCCGGTAGCAACGGTACCACGACCGGTGATCGTGAATACGTCTTCTACAGGAAGCAGGAAAGGCAGGTCGGTAGGACGCTTGGGCGTAGGAATGTAGGTATCAACAGCATCCATAAGCTCGTGAATGCAAGCGTACTCGGGAGCGTTAGGATCGGTAGAGGGGCTCTCAAGGGCAACTGCAGCGGATCCGCGGATGATCGGGATATCGTCGCCGGGGAAGTCGTACTTGCTGAGCAGCTCTCTGATCTCCATCTCGGACAGGTCAAGGAGTTCCTCGTCGCCGGGCTTGATCAGGTCGCACTTGTTCATGAATACTACGATGTA